>NZ_QRJA01000025.1:0-34313 GCF_003471405.1 Collinsella sp. AM20-15AC | reverse complement strand
GGGCCGAGGCCGCCTCGATCAATTTGCGAAAGAATCTTGACGGTACCCCGACCCGCTTGCTTGCCCCGCGCCGTGGTACGATTTTTGAGTTTGAAAGTCCCGTCGCGCTCCGGCTGCCCTTGCAGCTTGTCGCGCGGCCGCACGTAAAGGAGCCATCATGGCCGGTATGAACATGCAGCAAATGATGAAGCAGGCTCGCAAGATGCAGGAGCAGCTTGCCGCCGCGCAGGAAAACCTTAAGTCCCAGACCGTCGACGCCTCTGCCGGCGGCGGCATGGTCAAGGTGACCGTTAACGGCGAGATGGAGCTCGTCAACCTCACCATCGACCCCGATGCCCTCGATCCCGAGGACGTCGATATGCTGCAGGACATGATCATGGCTGCCGTCAACGAGGCCGTCCGCGGTGTCAACGAGCTCGCCAACAAGCAGATGGGCGCCATCACCGGCGGCCTCAACATCCCGGGCATGCCGTTCTAAGACACGCATATATATGAGTGCCAACCATAGTCTGCAAAAATTGCTCGATGAGCTGGGCCGTCTGCCGGGCATTGGTCCCAAGTCGGCCCAGCGCATCGCCTATTACCTGCTCGAGGCCGATGCCGAGGAGGCGCGCCGCCTGGCCGAGGCTATCCTGGAGGTTAAGCAGGAGGTTCACTTTTGCAGCCGCTGCTTTAACTACGCCACGGCCGACGAGTGCTCCATCTGCCAGGATTCGATGCGCGATACCACTCGCATTTGCGTGGTGGGCGAGCCGCGCGATGTCCAGGCGATTGAGCGCACGGGCAGCTACCACGGTCTCTACCACGTATTGGGCGGCGTGATCAGTCCCATGGACAAGATTGGTCCCGAGCAGTTGCACATTCGTGAGCTGCTGGCACGCTTGGGCCACGAGGACATCCACGAGGTCATCATCGCCACCAACCCCAATATCGAGGGCGAGACCACGGCGAGCTACCTGGCCCGCACTATCAAGCCGCTGGGCGTTGAGGTATCGCGTCTGGCGAGCGGCCTTCCCGTGGGCGGCGACCTGGAGTATGCCGACGAGCTTACGCTTGGGCGCGCCATCGAGGCCCGTCGCACGATTTAGGTGGCGAGCCTGCTCCTGCCGTATGTCTTCATCGCGACGCACGGGGTAGCCATAATTTCCCCGTGCGACTGTAAGTTTGTTGTGCAACAAAGATGCTTTGTATCCGCTTATCGCATGGATGCTTCCACTCGCATCCTTAATTTGCCCATTCGTTGCGCAACCTTTTGGGTTCGCTGATACACTCAAATATGGATTCGAATGAATGCGCCGCTCCCGAGCGGCGTGTTTTTGTTGGAGGAGAACGCATGCGGCCCGGTGGCACTCAGACAAAGCGCGGCGCCGCGGTGCGCATGCGACGCCGACTGGGCTTGGCGCCGCGGGCGTACGCACTGCTGTCTTGCTCGCTGGTGCTGGTCATAGCTGGCGTTTCTGCCTATGGCATGACCGTGCCGTCCATGATGCAGGCACATGCCGCACGCGAACCGCGCGTGGGGCATGAGGTCAAAAGTGACCTGGGGACCACGACTGGATATGCTTGGGCAAGTGTGGTCGCGCATATTGTGTTTGGCACCGGCGACGCGGACGGCGCCGAGGCCCCGGACAACGAAGTCACGCTTGCCAATGGCAAAACCATCGTGCTCACCAACACCAAGATCATCGATCGGTTGTCCAACAATAGCGTGGCGGCAACGGTGAATAAGGTCGAGCAGCAGAAGGAGCAGGACGCCCAGCAGTCCGGAAAGCCCGGTAGCTCGGATACTTCTGGCTCCGGCTCGGATTCGTCGAGTTCGGGCGGTGGCTCTGGGTCGGGTTCCTCTGCCGGAGGGTCTGGAAACGGCGGCTCGACGGGCGGCAACACTGACAACGATGCAAACTCCGGTGGCCTTTCCGCTGCTGAGGAAGAGAGCATTCACAGCTGGCTTGTGACCAAGTACAACATGCTCGACGGCTATGTTTCTCGTGCCAATGACGTGGTCTCGACCTATAACTCTACGGGAGATCCCAGGCCGTGCGACAGCCTGGTCGGGGAGATGTTTGTCATTCGAGCCGAGTTCGGTCGTCAGACATTCTCGCCCCGGTCAAAGTGGTATCAGCAGTATGCCAATCTGTGGGGCTGTTACACCAACCTATGTCAATGGGTCGGCCATTACGGCGATGATGACGTCGCGCTCGGTAACTTCAACAATAACGTGGCGGCGCTTGCCCTATGATGACCGATCTTGCATCCACCACACCACAATCGCTCGGTCGCGATCCCATGGTCGGCCTGCGCCTGGCGCGTGTCGACGGGTTTGAGCCGGCCATTGCGCTCGGTCAGGACGAACTGCCTGCCTATCTGCGTCGTTTTACGATACTGTTTGCCGACGATGCCACCATGCGCCGTGGCGGTATCGGCCGCGTGACGCGTGCCGTCAACGCCCAAGGCGAGGCCGTGGCACTCAAGCAGCTCATCTTGCCAACGTGCGATGAGTTTGACGATGCCGCCGCCCATGAGGCGCTGGTCGCCAAGTTCAAAGCGGCGTTTCGCGAGGAATACGAATGCCATCGCGCCCTTTCGGGCCTTAAGGGCTTTCCCCGCCTCTATGGCTGGGGCGAGGTCGACGGTGTGCCTGCAATTGTCATGGAATGGGTCGAGGGCGAGACGCTCGCCCGCTTGCGCTCGCGCTTTGCCGTGGACGATGCCGGCCGCCTATCGCCGCTTGTGGCGGCGCGTCTGGGTCGCGACCTGTTCGATCTGCTCTGCCGTATGAGCCTGGTGGGCGAGGGCTTTGTCCATCGCGATATCTCGCCCGCTAATATTATGGTGCGTACGGCGCGTCTACCGCTTGACCGGCAGCTTGCCGAGGGCACCTTTGACCTGTGCCTGATCGACTTTGGCTCGTCGCTGGCGCTTGAGCCTGCGTCGGCCGTGGCCGGTACCGGCGGCAAGGCGTCGTTTACGGAGCGCTATGCCACGCTGCGTCGCGCGACGGTTGCCTATGCCCCGCCCGAGATGCTCACCGACGATATTCCCGACCTGCGCGCTTTGCGTATGTCGCCGGCGATCGACGTCTATGCCGCAGCAAGCACGGTTTACGAGCTCATTGCCGGCGCCGCGCCATACGAAGCCGCGCCGAGCACTTCGGGCACCTCGGGTTCGCGCAAAAAGACGCGCGACATCGCCAGCCCCTACCGTCTCAAGATGGACACGCTGCCCGACTATCCCATTGGTGCCCATGCGCCCGGTTGCGATTTGACTCAGCTGCTTCGTCGTGAGCCCGATGTGGCGCTCGCTGCGGCCGAGCAGGCCCAGCAGCTGGGGCTTGAGCCGGATTCCGAGGAGCTACGCGATGCGCTGGCGTTTGTCGATGCCCAGCTGTTCGACGTGGTGATGGCCTGTCTGTCCAGCCATCAAAAAGATCGTCCCGAGCCGGCGGCGGTCGAGGCGGCGCTCTCGGCGTTTTGTGACCACTATGCGCAAAATGTCGGTCGTTCGCTCCGCGGCGAGCCGCTCACGCCGTGCCCCATGGATGCGTCTGGCCGCGCGGTTCGTCGCGCGCTGATGGTCGGCGCGACGGTCGTCTGTGGCGTGGTTTGGGCTGTGGTCGTGGTTTCGGCCGCGCTGCTGGCGTCGGGCGCTCGCGTGACGGCGACTTTGGGATCGCTCGTGTGGTCTGGGTCGCTACCGGGTATTATTGCCGCACTGGCGTTGGCGCTGCCAGGCATAGCCGGCGTTGCCGCGGGGGCACTTGCGCGCGATCGGCGCTCGGGCTTCCTGCAGGGTGTGCTTGCGCTTTCTGCCTGCGAGGTTCCGGTGCTGGTTGTGGCTGCATGTAGCGTATTTTCCCAACGCGCCGTGATGGGCGGCCTTGTTGCCGCTCTGGTTGCAACCTATACGCTTACGTGGTTTTTGCTTGCGATGGGCTTTGCCTTTGAACTTCCCGTTTCGGCACCGCGACGCACAAAAGCCCAGATGGCGACTCCGCTTGCCGGTGGAGCCGCAGCTGTCCGTACTTTTGGCGGACCTGTCGAAGTATCGTCCGATTCTATTTCTACGACCAAGGAGGCCTAGGTCATGGCATCTCAAGTTGAGCTCACCCCATGCGGGGCCATGTTTGACATCTTTAAGCGCGCAGCGCATCTGAGCCATATCGAGCTGTGCGGCTTGGTGCTTTCGTCCCGTCCGCTCGCCGACGGCCGCAGCCCGCAGAGCCGAGCCGCCGATCGCTCTTGGGTTTCCCGCTTTATCGTTCGCGCGCCGGTCGGCACGCTTCAGCAGCGCTACTTTGCCGAATACGGTACCTCGGCTGCGCGTATTATGTCGCAACTGGCCCTGCGCCAGCGCAATCCCATGGACTCCACGGCTGTAATCAATATGGTGTGCGGTCCTGCAGGTGAACCGATGGTACGCGCGCTCGAAGAGTGCCACCAGGACACGAATCTCTATCGCAACGCGCTCGATCGCCTGTCCCAGGCGGCGGAACTCATGCCCGCCGAGCGCGCCGAGGTCGTGCTGGTGCTGTTTGTCGCCGTCGGTTGTTCGGCGGATGTGCGGTCCTCGGTGAACTATGCCATCGACTACGCGAACGCGACCTGCGGCGGAGGCACATCCACGCCGCGTTCGCTTGGCATGTCGCTGACTGCGGGCGAACGCGAACCCGCCCCGGCGCACCCTTTGGGCTTGCTGCGCGTGCAAAACAGTTTTGTCGTGAGCGCCCCGCGCTGGATTCAGCCGAGTGAGCAGGGTGTTGAGATTGGCGCGCTGGCCACTGGTGAGGGCGATATTACCGACGTCGGCGACGATGTCTCGGCCCGCCATGCCCATATCTGGTGCGATGCTCAAAATATCTGGCACGTCGAGGACTTGTCGTCCACCAACGGAACCGTGGTGGTAAACGGGGCCACGCGCGTTTGCATTCAGGTCGAGCCCGGCCGTTCCGCCCAGCTCAATCCCGGCGACGAGCTCAAGCTCGGCGAATCCACTACCTATGCCATCCTCTTCGGTGCCCTCTAGCCGGCAGTTAAGGACGTTCCTTTTCTGCCGGCACTTGGGGACACTCCTCGGCGCGCCAGAGCCGGTCGCCTGGGGATGGAGAGGCCATTTTGGCCCTTGGCGGTCAGTCGGGGCGAAACTAGAAGATCTTTCCGATTCGCGGCTGTTCATGCTTGTAGAGCATCTAAAACAATAGGATGTTATTCTGGAATATGCCGGGTGCGTGAACTTGCCTGTCTTAGCCTTAATAAGGTATAGGGGAGTTTGGCTCAGGGGTTCCGTGTTGTTCTTCAGCGCAGTATTGTGGGACAGATTTGCTGAGATTGGCGCCTTACACCGCAGAGCGCACGGAAGGCTCTCGATTTGTGTTCTGGCCCCAGAATACAGGGCCTGATACTTACCAACTGTGGCATGGATGTAACATCTGTAGAAATCAACCCTTTTGTTGTCGACCTTTGTAAGAAAAACACTGCCATCAACTCTTTGGATGACGAAACTAGGGTGCTTGAGGGGAGCCTTTACTCCCCTCTGAGAGATGACTCATGTTTTTCGCTTGTCGTTGTGAATCCTCCGTTACTGCCGATTCCGGATGAGATTCCTTATCCCTTCGTTTGAGATGGAGGACAATCGGGTCTGGATAAAACACTTCGTATTCTTAAGGGTGGCGATACGCATTTAGAGAAAAACGGTAAATACTGCTAATAGGGGTGACGACGATGGTGCGGGGGCGACCCGCGATGCTCTCATCAATACGTCGGATACTTGGGAAATCAGGTCTAGATGCATGTATGATGATGCTGTGTGGCTATTCAATTAATCCGCGTTCCGAATGGGTGCAGGGTATAGCTGCGACATCGTATGCTTTTGACCCGGCGCGATACTCAGATATTTCTGAGGCGGTTGACGAAGTTTATACGCACTATGCCGCGCAAGGCGTTTCGGAAGTTTGCACATCTACGTTACGGGCTTAGGTTTCTTCAAGCGAGCAGGCCGGTTGCGTTATTTCGAGCGATTTTTCTAGTCTAGACGACAAAAGGCAAAGGATTTGATGGGTATAAAACGCGGACGTTTGTGGGCGGATGCTCAAATCTATTGTGGCAATCGGGCGGTTGAAAAAGATATTTCAACCGCCCGATTGCCAGGTTCGTCGGAGGAGATGTCCGATTCCGACTCTCTTGTAGGAAGAGCTTGAGATCGTATTGGCCCAAGGCAATCTTAAAGCAGTCTCATTGGCAAATCTTCGCTCCTGTTGTGTTGAGGTGTAAGGTATCAGTGATTGATGTTTTGTGGCGGGTAGATTGGGGCCTTCCTTGATTCGATGCGTTCTCTCGAGGTTCATCAGAGCAAAAGGGGCTTTCGTCTTCATTGCTATCACGGTGATTGGAACCGCTCTCTCCTATGCCATGCCATACGTGAACGGGAAATTCTTAGATTTTCTTCTCGGTAACCGCAGCGAAAGAGACGCCGTACTCTTCGCGCTCCTGGTTGCGTCAATAGGAGTTTTCTCCACCCTCTTTACTTATTTTGCAGGAACACTTTCCATTCGCATAACCACGAGACTTTCCTTTGATCTTCTCAGGGAGGCCGTCTTGCGTTTTGAAAGAGACGATTACTTGGTGAGTCGGACCATCGATCCAGCCTATACAACGCAACGGATTATTTCCGACTCTAGCGTGGTCTCATCCTTCGTTTTGGCGAATTTTATCAGTGCGCCGCTGTCCATTGTAGCCATTCCCATCGTATTGCTTATCATATGGTCAATTGATTCAACTCTCGCGGTGTTTTCCATCATTCTCCTCATCGTGTATTTCTGTGTAATTACTGGGTTGAGGAAACTTTTGTATAGGGTCACGTATGAGAAGAAAGAGGCGGACAGCGCCTTTTACGCCGCAATTGCATCGCAGCTTAATCAGATTCTCAACATTCAACTGACATCTTCGTACGGCAAGAGCGAACAAGCGCTCGACGCTGGGTTTAAGAGCTATTTTCCCAAAGTTTTGCGCTCCGGAAAGCTATCATATTCTCTGACATCGCTCGATGGTCTTTTCGCAGCGTTGTTTCAAGCGGTGATACTTGTTGTTTCCGGAGTACGAATCATTAACGGAACTATGTCAATAGGCGAGTACACTATCATCGGTACATACTTCGCGGTTCTCTTTAAGACTTTGAAAAGTATGATGTCATTGTTCAAATCCTATCAAGATGCCAAAGCATCATGGGATAGGACGGCTATCGCGACGAGAGAAAAGGAGAGATCGGGGTGGAATCGGACCGATTTAGCTAAACTCGATGAAATAAATGACATTTCGGTATCTGATTTGGAATTCTCGGTTGCCCTTCCAGACGGATCTGTCCGAGAGGTCCTCGGCGGGTTTTCTTTCAAGTTTTCCGGTCCTGGTACATATTGCATAGTTGGGGAAAACGGAAGAGGCAAGACGTCACTTCTTTACTTGATGCTCGGGCTATACTCATCGAAAGGCAAAGTAAAATACAACGGCGTGCCAATCGAAGAATGCGACTTGGATTACATACGTGCGAGAGAGATATCGTGCTGCCCACAGTCGTGCTTCGCGCCGGACGAAACGGTGAAAGAGCTGTTAGAGTATTTCGACACGCCCTTTTCTTCCTATCACCGGGGTGTAGATGGCCTACTTTCGCTGGAAAACAGCGTGAAGGAGTTGCTCGGGAAACGTTGCTCCGCGCTTTCGGGCGGTGAGCTGCGCCGAGTGTACTTATGGTCGGCGATTTCACGCAAGTCGTCAGTTTTGGTACTCGACGAGCCCACGACTGGGTTAGACGCTGTAAGCCGCGCCGAGCTTGCGGCCTATGTTAAGCGCAACAAGCAAAGCCAGCTGATCATCATTGTCTCTCACGATGACGAGATGGTCGGCGCGGTAGAAGGGGTAGTGGATTTAGGCAGCATGTACCGGGGTAAATGCTGACAAGTGTAGTGCTACCCAACTGACAGAGATAACAAAAAAGCGATGCAGATGCACGTAGCATTCAGTCGGTTCGGACTCGGTGCCTTCACGCCATCGCAACGCTTTCAGATATAGTTCTCATTCTCTTACTAAAGGAAACTTTAGTCTACGTTGTCTTGTCGAGACAGAGGTGAAGCGAAGTGTTGTCGCGACGTATCTTATTCCAGGTGGCTCAGTATCATCGTGAGAATCACACCAAAGTGTACTTACAATTCTCGTGTCCCACGGACAACATGAGCTGAGCATTGAGGTTCCACCCTTTGCTGCAACTACACGGGGTTGGACGGCAATGAATATGCCGGGCCGCATGCCACGCGCAGCGGGGGTCCATGCCCCAGTATGTTGCCTACAGCAGCCTCGATGTCCACGCACACATCATCTCTGCCTTCGTGTTCAATCCGTTTGCCGGAGAGTGCGAGGGTTACAAGGCCGTAGAATACGAGCCGAACAAATGAAATGCGGTATCGACGCATAGGATTAAACTGACGATTGCTTTGCACCGAAAATACGCCCGGAAAGCCGCTATGGGTGGCGGCCCGGGTTAAATTGAGAGGCCCGTCCGATCACTTTCATGTGACGAACGGTCGGGCTTCTTATTCCACTTGCCAATGCTCGGCTCATATTGGAAGAAAGCTACGCTAATGTTTGCGTGATGCTCCTATTTTTTCCGAAGAAAGAATCGGATAATGAAGAATAACAATAAAAAAGGTGCCAGATATAAAGCAAGTACAAAGGTTAATCCAACGAGACCTTGCAATAATGGCATAACTCCTCCCAGACACGAGATTTTGGTATTTGTCCCCATCTTATTTTGAATTGGACCAAATAGTTCCTAGACACAAAAACTACTCGTCAACTGGATCGCACCAATCTGCTGGCAAAACACAGCTTGATTCTTTATCGACATAGCACCAATCCGCAACAGGGCACTCGGCGATGTCGTAAAAATTGCATATATCAACTCCAAGACAACAAGGCTCAACGGGAGTATGTTCATTTGAACCAACAGGATGGATATGCTTCATAACAGCTCCTCACCTTAATCCAATTAGAGACTACGTTTGATCAATGCCACAGTGATCTACAACGCAGATGCTGCCGCCATCCATGTCATAGTCGCAGTAATCGTATGCACCACAGCCATCTGCTTTATCATAAACAGTACAGATGTCAGTAATGCCCAAGAGGCAGTCAAAAGACATCGGCTTCACGCCTGCCTCGTCGCCACTTCCTAGATTAATCGGATGAATATGCTTCACGACTACCTCCCTTTGAGTGCAGAAAAACCTCAATATTGTGTATAACAAACCAAGATGTCTAGTTCACCATATTTCTAGAATGGTTTCGGCGAACGTAGCAATAAGCTTCGCAGACGGTAATCAGAAGAACGAACACCTCCACAATGGTGACAGCAATGCGCTGAACCGCTTATTCCGATACAGTAGCTTCTCGTTGATTTTTCTCCTGCGAAGATGAGTGGCGGGAAATAAGGTCAAAAGCCATCTCGTAGCACATTTTTCTATATTCACATGATGCAGGGTGTAGACTCTTGGGCAAGTAGCCGTGCTCGTCTGCAGCCTCCCAGCTACAGCCCCCACCACAGAAAGACCGAGCCCAACAGTCCGTACAGTCAATTCTTTTTTCGACACCCTGACTCCAGTTTTCAATATACCTAGTTTCGTCAATTCCGGTGACGATGTTGCCCATTTTGAATCGCATCATCCCGACAAACCTGTGACAGGGGTATACGTCCCCTTCGGGAGTCACGGAAATAAAACGCCTGCCAGCCCCGCATCCGACAAAGGCGATCCTGTTGCTCATAATCAAATCAACTGCAGTTTTCAATGTTCTAAACAAGGGCTTTTCCCCTTGATCAATCTGTTTGAGATATTGATCCGCCAAATCTATTAGGCCCGCCCTGATTTTGTTTAATGAGTGTTCGTCGAGTTTGATATTCTCATCGAATGAGCTCACGGGCGAGAAGTAAATCCTTCTGAAGCCCATCTCTTTAAACTGAAGATAGTCTTCAACAAGGTTACAGTTATTATTTGTTAAGGTCGCTCTTGCGCCGAAGGGGAACGACTCGGAAAAACGACGAACGTTTTTGTCGATATCGGAGAAAGAGCCGCCTCCCGTCTTGTACGGGCGCGATGCATCGTGCTTGCATCCTGTACCATCGAGACTAATCAGAACAGAAAACCCGTGCTCCTTGAAAGAATTCACAGCAGTGTCATTCAAAAGCGTTCCGTTGGTCGTAATAGAATAGGTAAAGTTTCTATTGGGGTATATTCTTTTTGAATAGTCGACCGTTTTCCATATCAGCGGCTCGTTAATCATGGGTTCCCCACCAAAAAAGACGATTGCAAGCGTTTCGTTTTCCGATGAACTTGCGACGAGGTAGTCGACCGCCTTGAAGGCTATCTCGTCTGTCATCAGCAGAGGAGACGTTCCATAATCTCCTTTACCGGCAAAACAGTAACTACAACCAAGGTTGCATGCATGTGAAACGTGGAGTTCGATGGATCTAAGTTTTCGAGGCGTGTCTTTTGTTAAGAAAGTCCGCTCAGACAATCGTTGATACTCATCAATGTCGTCTTCAAGTTCTGCTATGGTCGTTTGGTCGTAGCCTTTCGCAGCAAGTGACTTTGTTAGCAACTTCGAGTTGACCGTTCTTCCCGATGCTTCAAATATGCGAAGCGCATCTTCTGATGCTTGGTCAACCTGAAAGCAATTGCGAGTGACCTCATCGAAGCAGTAACGACGATCACTTACTGAGAAAAAATGCATACGTTCCTCAATTTCATGCTGGACTGGCACTAACCTTGTTTATTGTTACGCAGCTATAAAAAACCACCAGCGGGGATTCGGTGTGCGGCCCAATCGGACTCCCAAAAGGTTCTATTTGAGACTGGCAAGCTTTGTGTTGTTGGCACTTCGACAGCGCTCTTTATTCCAACATGGAGCCTCGCAGTTTGAGTCGACTTGCCTCTGGAAGGTCCGATCTCAACTTGATTTAGGATGAAAACAGATTACAGGCGCGCTCCTCTAGAAAGAAAGGAAACCAATCGCCGCCTTTCACCAGGAAAGTTTTTATAGCCCACCTCGAGCAAAATGAAAGATGCGAGAGCGATTGGGGAACAACGCGAATCTCCCCTTTTGGGTGGGAGCGAGCCTTCAGCCACCGGCGAACGACTCGCCCTGGTCAGAATCTGGAAGTGGTGCCGGGCCGCTTGGGCCTCCCCGGTGACTTCGTGGGGCTTACCTGCCTGACGTCGAGGAGTACATCCGCAAGATTCGTTCCCTATGCCGTTTGCTCTCACGCCCGCCTTGGTTCCAAGTCGGGCGAGCACGAGGTCGCGCCGGCGCATCCGCTGGGACTGCTGCGCGTGCAAAACGGCTACGCGGTGAGCGTCCCGCGCTGGATTCAGCCGAGTGAGGAAGGCGTCGAGATCGGCGCGCTGGCAACGGGGGAGGGCGGCATCACCGATGTGGGCGATGACGTTTCGGCTCGCCATGCCCACGTGTGGTGCGATGACCAAAATGTCTGGTACGTTGAGGACCTGTCGTCCACCAACGGAACCGTGGTGGTAAACGACGCGACGAACGTCTGCACCCAGGTCGAGCCCGGCCGCTCCGCCCAGCTCAACCCCGGTGACGAGCTCAAGCTCGGAGAATCCACAACCTACGCCATCCTCCTCGGCGCCCTCTGACTCATCTCCTAAATAAGTTGCGGTGAAATAGGGGCTGTTTAAGGCTACGGCCGGCAAAAACAGTTCCTATTTCACCGCAGCTGCCATTTGGTCCCTCGGTGACGGAAGGATCAATTTTGCCCTTGATGGTCACCCAAGGTAAACCTTTACCGCCCGCCTATATTTGCCGAAATTACACTTGACGGCGGGGTACAATAAACCCGCATGCGGATTTCCGTTGCGGGCGCTTCCCATCGCCGGGGCGTGCCCGGGAGCATCCGGCATGCGGCCTTTGCGGCGCTCGGTCATGTGCAAGACGGGTAGCTGGGCTTGTGGAGCGCGTGCAGCCCTCCTCGCCTCGGCATGCCTTCTCTCCACGCCATGTACCTGCTGCTGAGCCTGCCTGCCAGATGATTGGAAGCAACAGCGAAAATCCCATCACGCCAACATCCCGGCGATCGCCGGGGCCTGTATACCTATATGAGAGGAGAGGGGTATATGGCGCGTAAGTTTAAGTCTATGGACGGCAACGAGGCGGCCGCATATGTTTCGTATGCGTACACCGAGGTAGCGGGAATCTATCCCATTACGCCGTCCAGCCCGATGGCCGACCATGTCGACCAGTGGGCGGCCCAGGGTCGCAAGAACATCTTCGGCACCCCGGTCAAGGTCGTCGAGATGGAGTCCGAGGCAGGTGCGGCCGGTACCGTTCACGGTTCGCTGGGCGCCGGTGCTCTGACCACCACCTACACGGCTTCTCAGGGTCTGCTCCTGATGATCCCGAACATGTACAAGATCGCGGGCGAGCAACTCCCGGGCGTCTTCCACGTCTCCGCGCGTTGCGTCGCTTCCCACGCCCTGAACATTTTTGGCGATCACTCCGACGTCATGGCCTGTCGTCAGACCGGCTTCGCCATGCTCGCCGAGGGCAACGTCCAGGAGGTCATGGACCTCTCGCCGGTGGCTCACCTTGCCGCCATCGAGGGTAAGACCCCGTTCCTTAACTTCTTCGACGGCTTCCGCACCAGCCACGAGATCCAGAAGGTCGCCATGTGGGACTACAAGGATCTGGCCGAGATGTGCGACATGGACGCCGTCCAGGCTTTCCGCGACCACGCGCTCAACCCTGAGCACCCGCACACCCGCGGCAGCCACGAGAACGGCGATATCTTCTTCCAGAACCGTGAGGCCTGCAACAAGGTCTACGACGAGCTTCCCGCCGTCGTCGAGGGCTACATGAAGAAGATCAACGAGAAGCTCGGCACCGATTACGGTCTGTTCAACTACTACGGCGCTCCCGATGCCGACCGCGTCGTCGTGTGCATGGGCTCCTTCTGCGACGTGCTCGAGGAAGTCATCGACTACCTCAACGCTCACGGCGAGAAGGTCGGCCTGGTCAAGGTTCGTCTGTTCCGTCCGTTCTCCATCAAGCACTTCGTCGACGTTCTCCCCGAGACCGTCCAGAAGATCGCCGTCATGGACCGTACCAAGGAGCCGGGTTCCATCGGCGAGCCGCTCTACCAGGACGTCGTCTCCGCTCTCTACGAGGCCGGCAAGACGGGCATCAAGGTCGTCGGCGGCCGTTATGGCCTGGGCAGCAAGGACACGCCTCCCGCGTCCGCGTTCGCTGTCTTCGAGGAGCTCAAGAAGGACGAGCCCAAGCGCGAGTTCACCATCGGCATTGTCGATGACGTAACCAACCTGAGCCTGCCCGAGGCCGAGGATGCGCCTAACACCGCAGCCCCCGGCACCATCGAGTGCAAGTTCTGGGGTCTGGGTGGCGACGGTACCGTCGGCGCCAACAAGAACTCGATCAAGATCATCGGCGACCACACCGACAAGTACGTCCAGGCCTACTTCCAGTACGACTCCAAGAAGACCGGCGGTGTCACCGTCTCGCACCTGCGCTTTGGTGATTCCCCGATCCGTTCGCCGTACTACGTGACCAAGGCCGACTTTGTCGCCTGCCATAACCCCAGCTACATCGTTAAGGGCTTCAAGATGGTCCGCGACGTCAAGCCGGGCGGCACCTTCCTGGTCAACTGCCAGTGGAGCGACGAGGAGTTCGCCGAGCACATGCCCGCCGTGGCCAAGCGCTACATCGCGAACAACAACGTCAACGTCTACCTGATCGACGCTATCGACCTGGCCGCTAAGGTCGGCATGGGCAAGCGCACCAACACGGTGCTCCAGTCCGCCTTCTTCGCGCTGGCCAAGGTCCTGCCCGCCGAGGACGCCCTGCAGTACATGAAGGACGCGGCTACCAAGTCCTACATGAAGAAGGGCCAGGCTATCGTCGACGCCAACCACAAGGCCATCGATGCCGGCGCTACCGCCTTCCGTAAGTTCGAGGTTCCGGCCGACTGGGCTACCGCCGAGGATGCCGCTCCCGTCGAGCTTTCCGAGGAGACCAAGTCCGCTATCGCCCAGCAGGTCAAGAACCTGCTCGAGCCCATCGATCGCATGGATGGCGACAGCCTGCCCGTTTCCGCCTTCGTCGATTGCGCCGACGGCCAGTTTGAGCTGGGCGCCTCCGCATACGAGAAGCGCGGCGTCGCCGTGGTCGTTCCCCACTGGGACGAGACCAAGTGCATCCAGTGCAACCAGTGCGCCTACGTGTGCCCGCATGCCACCATCCGTCCGTTCGCGATGACCGAGGACGAGGCTGCCGCCGCGCCCGAGGCTACCCGCACGCTCGACGCCATGGGCCCCAAGGCCAAGGGTATGAAGTTCACCATGGCTGTGTCCCCGCTCGACTGCATGGGTTGCACCAACTGCGTCAAGGTCTGCCCCAAGGGCGCCCTCGAGATGGTTCCCACCGAGCAGGAGATGGACCAGCAGCCCGTTTGGGACTACATGGTCGAGAACGTCTCCGAGAAGAAGGAGCTCATCGCGGCCAACGTCAAGGGCAGCCAGTTTAAGCAGCCCTACCTGGAGTTCTCTGGCTCCTGCGCCGGCTGTGCCGAGACCGCCTATGCACGTCTGGTGACCCAGGTCGCCGGCGACCGCATGTTCATCTCCAACGCCACCGGCTGCTCCTCCATTTGGGGCAACCCCGCTGCCACCGCTCCTTACTGCAAGGACAAGGACGGTCACGGCCCGGCGTGGAACAACTCCCTGTTCGAGGACAACGCCGAGCATGGTCTGGGCATGGCCGTTGGCTATGAGGCCGTTCAGCACAAGCTGATCGCCGCTACCCAGGACATCATCGCTGCCGATGGTCCGTCCGATGAGCTCAAGGCCGCCGGTCAGGCTTGGATCGACTCCGTCAACGACGCCGAGGCCTCCAAGACCGCTGCCGCTGCCTACGTTGCCGAGCTCGAGAAGTGTGGCTGCGACGCTTCCAAGGCAATCCTCGCCGACAAGGCTTACCTCACCAAGAAGTCCTTCTGGATCTTCGGCGGCGACGGCTGGGCCTACGACATCGGCTTCGGTGGCCTGGACCACGTCCTGGCTTCCGGTCACAACGTCAACGTCTTCGTCTTCGACACCGAGGTCTACTCCAACACCGGCGGTCAGGCCTCCAAGGCCTCGAACTTGGGCCAGGTCGCTCAGTTCGCCGCTGCCGGTAAGGTGACCAAGAAGAAGTCTCTGGCCGAGATTGCCATGAGCTACGGCTACGTCTACGTGGCACAGGTTGCCATGGGCGCCAACCCGGCTCAGACCCTCAAGGCTATCCACGAGGCCGAGGCCTACGACGGCCCGTCCCTCATCATCGGCTACAGCCCCTGCGAGATGCACTCCATCAAGAAGGGCGGCATGCAGAACTGCCAGGCCGAGATGAAGAAGGCTGTCGAGTGCGGTTACTGGAACCTCTTCCGCTTCAACCCCGAGGCTGCTGCCGGCAAGAAGTTCTCGCTCGATTCCAAGGAGCCCGCGGGCGGTTATCAGGAGTTCCTGATGAACGAGGCCCGTTACGCTTCGCTGACGCGTTCCTTCCCCGAGCGCGCCGAGGAGCTCTTCAAGGAGAATGAGCAGGCCGCTATGGACCGCTATCAGCACCTGCTGAAGCTCAAGACGGTGTACAACGAGGCCTAGGTCTCCCACCGCAGGATCTGAGGGCTAACCTTCGCGGACGTCCTCGGACATGAAAGAACCCCCGCTGCGCACTGAACTGCCTCCCATTTCTTGGACACAAGAAATGGGAGGCCTTTTTATGGCTGGAAACGCTTTGTACGACGTCGGAATGAGACTGCGAGCGGCAGAGCTGCACGACGAGGGGCACGGCCGCGCGGCGATCGCGGCCCTTCTCGGGATGCCGGAGGAAACCGTGAGAGAATGGCTGTGCACCTACAGGTCTGCTGGTATCGAGGTTCTGGCCATGATGGGAAAGAAGCACACCGCCTATTCGTTCGAGACGAAGCCGGCCGCCGTCAGGGCGGTCGTCGATGAGGGCATGACGAAGCCCGAGGCCATGGAGAAGTTCGGGATAGCCTCGCCAAGCCCTTTCAAGAAATGGCTGAAGGCGTACAGGGAGGAGGGCCCGGAGGCGCTCAGGCCAAAGCCAAGGGGGAGGCCGAGGGGGTCCGGCTCCCCGTCCGGGGAGACGACGCGCGAGCAGGAGCTCGAGCGCAGGATCAAGAGGCTCGAGGCGGAGAACGCCTACCTAAAAAATCGATCGCCCTGAAGGCGGAGAAACGCTCTCGAACGGCGAGAAGGCCGCGGTCGTGAGCGGGCTTTCAGGGCAATACCCCCTCGCCGACCTGCTCGAGTGCGCCGGCCTGGCGAGGTCGAGCTACTACTACGCGCTGTCGCACCCGAAGGCTCCCACCAGGCCCGAGCTCTGGGAGGCCGCCGCCGAGATATTCTCGCGCACCGCCAACGGGTGCGGCCACAGGCAGATCGCCATGTGCCTGCGCGCCGAGCTGGGCGCGCGCATAGCCGACAAGACCGTGCTCAAGATGATGCGCGAGATGGGCATCAGCTGCGGGATCCGCCGCGAGACCGACTACCACAGGTACAACTCGTACAGGGGCAAGGTCGGAAAGACCTTCGAGAACGTCATCGGCAGGGACTTCGCCGCCGGCGGGCCGTGGGAGAAGATGGGCACCGACGTCACCGAGTTCAAGCAGCCCTGGGGCAAGGCCTACTTCGCGCCGGTCTACGATTTCGGCAGCAAGGAGATCGTCGCCTGGTCCACGTCGCTGCATCCCAACATGGCCCAGCAGCACGAGCTGCTCGACCAGCTCGTGTCCAAGATGCCCGAGGGCTCCAGGCCGGTCCTGCACTCGGACATGGGCTGGCAGTACCAGCAGGCCGGGTGGTGCAAGCGGTTGGAGGAGGCCTGCGTGGTGCAGAGCATGTCCCGGAAGGGCAACTGCATCGACAACGGCGCGACGGAGCAGGTGTTCGGCCATATGAAGGACGAGTTCTTTCGCGGAAGAAAATGGCCCTGCTTCGAAGACTTCAAGAGGGACCTGGACGAATACATCATCCATTGGAACACGAGAAGGAGGCAGGTTAAACTGAAGGGACTGACCCCGGAGGAATTCCGGAATCAGTCCCTATGTGCGGCGTAGGCCGCTTATTAGCCCGTCCAAGAATTGGGGCGCAGTTCACACTACGTGCGGCGGGGGTTCTTTCGTCCTGCGGAGTGTCCGCGAAGGTTAGCCCTCAGATCCTGCTACGACTACGTCCTCGGATTGTGGGGCTGAATGAAGGACGTGGCTGTGGGGGTGCCTTGTCCCGGTCGCTGTTTCGCGGCGTGGCCGCGAAACCACGCGCCACTTTGGGCATGGAGGGCTAGCTGATTGTGGCCTTCTGCTGCCCCAGTGCTGTTTCGCGCTTTGCGCGAAACATCGCAGCACTTTGGGCATAGTGGGGGAGTTGGTTGTCGCTGCCTTCTATCCCCTTGCTGTTTCGCGCCTTTGGCGCGAAAGGCGCAGTACTTTGGGCGTGGGGGCTGGCTTGCGGACTCAGATGACCTAGAGAGATATGGGTGCAAACGAGAAATCGTTGTTGGGGTCGTCCTTTTCCATAAACTCATCGAGACAGAATGTCATATAGATTGGAACGTAAAGGATCTTGCCCTCTTTGCAAAGGTTTTCGTGGCTCAGCACAACGGCCTCGGGAATTTTGTACTCGCCCACACTCATCAAACGGTCGAGGGCTGCATGTGCTCGAACTTTCTTGCCCGATTTGACTTCGATTGGGACAACATGCCCGCGGGCACCTTCGATTACAAAGTCGACTTCACCGACCTCACGCGTTTGGTAGTACCACGTATCTGCTCCGAGGGCAACGAGTTCCTGTGCGACCACGTTCTCATAGAGGCCGCCGAGGTTGGGGGTTTTCATGTCAAGGTAGACGGCGCGTGCCGTGCTGCCGGGATACCGCGATGCGAGCATACCTGTATCGGACTCGTATAGTTTAAAGGCCGTCGTTTTCTCCGTCCTCTTGAGAGGGCTTCGTGCCTCCGTCACCTGGGGGACCATCAATCCAACGCCTGCGTTCACCAGCCATAGGAAATCCTGCTCGTATTTTTGAAGACGAGCTCCCTCGCCTAGAGACGAGACGATAAAGCGATGGGACTCCGCCTCAAGCTGAACGGGAATTTGCTCGAAAATGGAGCGAACGTTAAACGCTCGAGTCGATGCATATTTAGAGATATCGCTTTTGTACTGATCGACTAGCTGAATTTGAAGCTCACGCGTTCTCACGAGCGAATAGCCCGAATCGATATAGTTCTGAACGACCTCCGGCATGCCGCCGCAAACGATATAGGCTCTAAAGTTTTTGAGCATCGCCTCATGAATATAGTTTTCGACGGGACGTCTCTCGACAAGGCGGCTGCGAATATCTGCAAGCACATTTTCGCTGACGCTGTTTGCCCAACAAAACTCTTCAAAATCCATCGGCCGCATAACAATGTGCTCGACATACCCTACCGGAAAAGAAGAGATCCCCTTAAACTCAGTCCCAAGCATAGACCCCGAGAAGACATAGCTAAAGCGTCCGTCCTCGACCAGCGCCTTCATAAGTGTAACGATCTGCGGATACTCCTGAATCTCATCGACGAAGATAAGCGTGTCTCCTTCAACAAGCGGTGCATCCGCAAGAAGGGCCACACGGTTGATGAAGTCAATGGAGTTCTTAGCGCCAACAAGTACGTCTCTTGCCTCGGCATCAAGTAGCAGATTGACCTCATAATACGAAGCGTAGTTGCTCTTTCCAAACGCGCGAATCGCATAGCTCTTGCCAATCTGACGCGCACCGGTAACAAGCAGGGCCTTATGGGAGTTATTCTTCCAGCTCAAAAGCCTATCAGTGACCTTGCGGCGTAGCATTAAAACACCTCATTGACAAAAATTGGCAAATAGATTTGCCCCTAATCATACAAAAATTGACAAATAGATTTGACCCAAATCATACAAAAATTGGCAAATAGCAAAGCTCACTTAGGCCTCAAAGCCAGCGAGCCAGCACGGTACTTTGCGAAAAGGCTGGCGGCGCCGTTGTTGAGGGTGGCCAGGTTGGCAGTGGCGCCGTTAGCGTTCTCGGCTGCTTGGGCGCGCAGGAGCGAAAGGGCGTCGGCAGCGTTCATGCAGAAGCCGACGGTAAAGTTCCATACTGCGAACTCGCAGTCGCTTGCCGCGGGGTGAAGCGCGATCGGCTATCCCTTATGTTGGATGAAAAGCCCCATGTTTTTGCAGGGGTGCATACTCGTCAAATTAATGTATAGAATCGCGTATAGTGCGAGTAAGATATTGCGCTGTCCGTTTTGTGTTTAGCAAAGATATAGTTTGCATAATCTGGTCTAATCCCTGCTCTATTTAAATAAAGTTGCACGTAAATGGCGTAGATATGCCTGAACTGGGCTTCTTTACGCTGAGCGGGTAAAATCGACCGTTCGCCGCTTAGGTATTTTCAAAATGAATAAAATGAGCGATAAAGAGAATATAAACCTTAATAAACTCGCGTATCGCACGGACGCGGGTTATTAATGGGTTGTAGGCCTTTTACAGAAAGGATTCCAGCAATGTCTAAGCCTCTTGGCAAGCCCGATCGTATTGTCGTCGCCCTCGGCGGCAACGCCCTCGGCAACAACCCCGTCGAGCAGATCGAGGCCGTGAGCAACACCGCCCACGCCCTCCTCGGTCTCATCGAGCAGGGCAACGAGATCATCATCACCCACGGCAACGGCCCGCAGGTCGGCATGATCCAGAACGCCTTCGCCGCCGCCCACGACGCCATCGGCACCCCCGAGATGCCGCTGCCCGAGTGCGGCGCCATGTCCCAGGGCTACATCGGCTACCACCTGCAGCAGGGCATCGGCCGCGAGATGCACAAGCGCTATAAGCGTTGGCACGCCGCCACCGTCGTCACCCAGATCGAGTGCGATCCCGACGATCCCGCGTTCAAGAATCCGACCAAGCCGATCGGCCCCTTCTACACCGAGGAGCAGGCCAAGGAGTTCATGGCCGAGGATCCCTCCAAGGTCTTCGTCGAGGATTCCGGCCGCGGCTGGCGTCGCGTCGTCGCTTCCCCCGATCCCAAGAAGATCGTCGAGGCTGACTCCATCCTCAACCTGCTCGACAACGAGTTCATCGTCATCGCCTGCGGTGGCGGCGGCATCCCCGTCGTCCGCGACTATGAGAACAAGGGCTGCTACAAGGGCGTTCCCGCCGTCATCGACAAGGACCTGGGCGGCGAGCTGCTGGCCGAGGACTGCGACGCCGACGTTCTGTTCCTGCTGACCGCCGTCGAGCATGTCGCCATCAACTTTGGCAAGCCCAACCAGGAGGAGCTCGAGGACCTCACCGCCGACGAGGCCGAGCGCCTGGCCGACGAGGGCCAGTTCGGCAAGGGTTCCATGGAGCCCAAGGTCCGCGCTGCCATCAAGTTCGCGCGTTCCCGCAAGGGCCGCACCTGCATCATCGGCGCACTGGACAAGGCCGCCGAGACCATGGCCGGCCTCTCCGGTACCCGCATCCACGAGTAGTCTCTGCTCTGTTGCCTCTCTCGTGGGCGCCAGGCAAAGCGCCCACAAACTAGCCTCTCTTCATGAGCCCCGCAGTCCGCTCCGGCTGCGGGGCTTTTGCTATTCACCTAGTCATTGGGGACGTTCTTAAACGACTAGTCAAACAAGAACGTCCTCAACGACTATTCATTTAAGTTTGTCCCCAATGACTGCGGAAACCCGGCACTTGGGGACGTTCCTTTCCTGCCGGCAGCTTGGGACAGTCCTTAAAGGCCACTGTCGATCAACTGCGGAAAGTGCATCCCAGGATGAACGTCCAAAACGGGATCTAGTTTCCCTTGAGGTCCTCAACGGGAAAATGCATCCCGGAATTTGGCCGAAAAGCGGGATGTTGTTTCCCAAACGGACCGCTAGCGGAAAGCGCATCTCACCATTGAGTTCCAAAGTGGGATGCGCTTTCCGTACCGGCGGTTCCTGGCAATCTGGGACTACTCATTTAAGTCTGTCCCCAATGAGTGTCTGTCCCCAATGAGTGCTCAATGACTAGTAGTAGGCCCACATGGCTTCGACTTCGTTGAGGACCTCTACGACGCCCCAGCGGCGGGCGCTGCGGCTGGCCGAGTTGGGGTCGTAGACGCCAATCTGGTTGGCATCGTCGATGCCGTAGAGCACGATGTAGTGGCCTACGTTGGTAAACGTACCGGGGCGCACTGCGGCGATAACGGGCGCACCCGAGCGAAGTGCTTGGGTAATCGATTCACGATCGTTATAGAGCTGTGTTCCGTTGAGTCCCAGCTGCCACGCACCGCCCGTCATAAACGACCACTCGGTGGCACCAGTGGGGGCGTAGTTGCCGGCTTCGGCCAGTGCGCATATATCGACCGGCGTCTTATCGGTGTGGCCGGTCTTAAAGATATAGACCATGGTGAGGCAAGTGGGACCGCAAGCGTTTTCGCGAATAGTGCCACCGGCATAGGGCAGCTCCGACCATGCGGGGTCAATTTGGTAGATGTGGGGCATGGTGCCGGCCTGCCATTGCGAGCGTGGGGTCGAGAACGCAAAGGAGTAACCGGGCGCGACGGGAGCTTTAAGCAGCTTGTCCTCGGCAGTGGGCTCAAGACCGGCTGATCCGTGGGAGATACAGGATCCCAAAAACACAAAGACGAGGCAGGCGGCAATGGAGCAAAGCGCAAGGCGTAGGCGGCGGGCCGGAAGCGCGTGGCTTGTGGTGTGTGACGCGGGGTGAGGGGCGGAATTGGCGCGATCGCGTTGAGGTCGCGAAAAGGAGCGCTTAACGTAGTAATCGGTCTTACGACGATCGTGGCGGCGTGGCTGCGATGTGTCGGTCTGGCGTTGGCGTGTGCTCGTGCTCACGCGGTCTGACTGCTGCACGGTACGGCTTTGTTGCCGCGAAGAAGCCCCGAGTTGCTCTTGGGGGCGCTGCGGGTTGTCGTTGTCGGAGGTGCTTCTGGGCGTTGGCGTGGTGCGGCCGGCAAGGCGCACGCTTTGTGGCCGTTGGTCGCCGTCATTGTATCCGTATGCCATTCGAATCACCTTGCCTCATGTGTAACTTGTCTATCCTACATAAAAAGATGCACGACACATGGGTATGTGCGCCAAAAGCCTGACAAATGGTATGAACGTTGCCGCGCCGCGCGCCAAGCGTCACGGCAACAGGTATTCAAAAGCAGACAAGATGAAAGCGTCCAAGACGAATGACGTCTCCCGCCGTTCGTCCCAAAAACGGTGCCGCTCGTTTTGCAGTTCTGCCTTCGGTCGAGCTGCGAGCGGCGCTGCTGCGCCAAGGCCGTATCTTAAAGCCATGGAATAAAAGCGCGCGGCAAAACGGACCGCGCAAGGGGTGACGCCAAGGGGCGTCAAAAAGGAAAGGAGGGGAACAATGGCGGACAAGAACGCAGAAGTTGCAGTCGAGGACAACGGCGGCATGAAGAAAACGCTTTCGCTCTGGAACTTCTTCACCATCGGTTTCGGTGCCATCATCGGTACCGGTTGGGTTCTGCAGGTCGGCGACTGGATGGTCGTGGGCGGCGGTCCCGTTCCCGCTATGATTGCATTCCTCTTGGGTGCAATCTTCCTCGTGCCCGTCGGAGCTGTTTTCGGTGAGCTCACGGCTGCTATCCCCATCTCGGGCGGCATCGTCGAGTATGTCGACCGTAGCTTTGGCCGTACGCTGAGCTACATCACCGGTTGGCTCCTGGCCCTGGGCAACGGCATCCTGTGCCCGTGGGAGGCCATCGCCATTTCGACCCTCGTGTCCGAGATGTTCGGCAGCCTGCCCGGTCTTGAGTGGCTGCGCGCCGTCAAGCTCTACACCATCTTGGGCGCCGACGTTTACTTGTTCCCGACGCTAATCGCGCTCGGCTTTGCAGTCTACGTCATCTTCCTCAACTTCCGCGGTGCCAGCTCGGCCGCCAAGCTCCAGGCCTTCCTGACCAAGGCTCTGCTCTGCGGCATGCTGCTCGCCATGGGTGTCTCGCTGTTCACCGGTTCGCCGGAACACGCCATGCCCGTGTTCTCCCAGGTCACCGGTGCTGGCGGCGGCAAGCCCGCTACCGAGGGCACCAGCCTGTTCGCCGGCATCGTGTCGGTCCTGGTTTTGACCCCGTTCTTCTACGCCGGCTTCGATACCATTCCTCAGCAGGCTGAGGAAGCAGCCGAGGGCCTCAACTGGAACAAGTTCGGCAAGATCATCTCCCTGGCCCTGCTGGCCGCCGGCGGCTTCTACATGGTCTGCATCTACTCGTTCGGCACCATCCTCGACTGGCATGAGTTTGTTAAGAGCCCGGTTCCCGCGCTTGCCTGCCTCAAGGGCATCAACATGCTCCTGTACCTGGCCATGCTCGTCATCGCCACGCTTGGACCCATGGGCCCGATGAACTCCTTCTACGGCGCCACGAGCCGCATCATGCTCGCCATGGGCCGCAAGGGCCAGCTGCCCGAGAAGTTCGCCGAGGTCGATCCCAAGTCCGGCGCTCCCAAGCTCGCCTGCGCCGTTCTGGGCGTCATCACCGTCATCGGTCCGTTCCTGGGCAAGAACATGCTCATCCCTCTGACCAACGTGTCGGCTCTCGCCTTCATCTTCTCCTGCGGCATGGTCGCCCTCGCTTGCCTGCGCATGCGCTTCACCGAGCCCGACCTGCCTCGTCCCTACGAGGTGCCCGGCGGCAAGTTTGGCATCAGCCTCGCTGTCGCTGCCTGCGCCGTCATCATTGGCCTGCTCGTGGTCCCGTTCTCTCCCGCCTCCCTCAACATGGTGGAGTGGAGCATCGTGATCGGCTGGCTGGCCGTTGGCCTGGCCCTCATGGCCTTCACCAATTCCCGCAAAAAATAACGCCTAGCCGGGGCGGATCGGGTGCGCGGACCCCTCTCTTCCGCGCACCGAACCCGGCACCACTTGGGTAGCTTTGTGAGGCCATAACCCAACATGGCCTCGCCCACTATATGGATCCATAAGGAGGAACCATGTCCACTAAGTACGCAATCGTTGGCGGCAAGCTCATCGACGGTACCGGTGCCGAGCCGGTCGAGAACTCCCTCGTTCTCGTCGACGACAACGGCAAGATCGGGTATGCCGGTGCTATGCAGGACCTTCCCGAGGGCGTTGAGGTTATCGACGCCGCCGGCAAGACCGTCCTTCCCGGCCTGATCGACACCCACCTGCACTTCTCGGGCAACCTGACCGACGATGACACCGACTGGGTTATGCAGCCGCTCCTCGAGAAGCAGGCCGTCGCCGTCAAGCAGGCCTACGACTGCCTCACCCACGGCCTTACCACCGTCTGCGAGATCGGCCGCTTTGGTATCCAGATCCGTGACTGCATCGACAAGGGCGTCTTCAAGGGCCCGCGCGTTTTGGCAACCGGTCTGGGCTTCTGCCGCGTTGCCGGTCACGGCGACTCCCACCACTGCACCCAAGAGCTCAACAAGGAATCCCACCCCTGGGGCGATCAGGTCGACGGTCCTTGGGATCTGCGCAAGGCCGTCCGTCGTCGCCTGCGCGAGAACCCCGATGCCATCAAGATCTGGGCTACCGGTGGCGGCATCTGGCGCTGGGACTCCGGTCGCGACCAGCACTACTGCTCCGAGGAGATCCAGGCCGTGATCGAAGAGGCCAAGTTGGTCGGCATCCCCGTGTGGAGCCACTGCTACAACAACCACGCCGCTGCCTACGATTCCGTCCGCTTTGGCTGCGAGCAGCTGATCCACGGTTTCGATATCGATGAGCGCACCATGGACCTCATGGCCGAGCAGGGCACCTTCTTCACCCCGACGATCGCCTTCCTGCCCACCTGGTACGCCACCTATCCGCCCGTCTACGTCCCCGAGCTGCACGACAAGTACGAGGGCACCCTGGTCGAGAAGGAGCTGCAGCGCAACTACGACTGCCTGCGCGAGGCCAAGAAGCGCGGCGTCGTCATGACGATCGGCTCCGACTCCTTCTCCTTCGTCACCCCGTACGGCACCTGCTCCATCGAGGAGATGTACGAGTTCGTCGACAAGATCGGCTTCACCCCGGTCGAGACCATCACCTGCGCCACCCTCAACGGTGCCAAGATGTGCCACATCGAGGACGAGACCGGTTCCATCGAGGCCGGCAAGTGCGCCGACCTGCTGGTCGTCAACGGTGACGTCGCCGCTGACATTCACGTGCTCAACACCGACAACATGGACGTCATCATGAAGGACGGCTGGATCGTCGAGGCTGGCACCTTTGGCGAGGCCAACAAATACAGTGCCTAAGATACCGTTTGTCGATGGCTGGATGTAAAACACAGTTTTTGATTGCATAATGCAATGGAGAGGGTCGCTTGCGGCCCTCTTTATTGCTATGGGTGCGGTAGATAAAAGGGGATGACGGTGGATTTAAACAGGCTGATTCTGGGCAAGAGCTACAACTCTACCAAGGTCTTTCGTACGGCCCAGCATGTGGTCCAGGCCATCCTGCTCGGTGTTGTCGTTCCGGCGCTTATCCTGTTGCTTATCTGGGATTTGACCGATAATCCCAACCCCGTCCCGGGCGTTGTCGTCATTGCCGGCTTGGTCATGCTGTGCTTCTTCTTCTCGTACGTCTTTGTCGTTCCCGACGACCTCACGTCGAGCGCTACCGACCGCACACTCGCCATCGCATCGAAAATATTCGCCTATACGTCGCGAGGCCTTACGCCCGAAGCGGCCCTGGGCGCTTCCAAAATCATCCTTTCCGAGACCATCGCCTCGGCCATCTGCTTTACCGACGGCAAGCAGGTGCTGGCGAGCTGGGGCGAGGACTCGGCAAAATGCCCCGCGGGCACTCCGGTTGTGCTGCGGACTACGCTCAACGTGATCAACAGCGGTGAGCAAAGCGTATTTTCGCGCGATGCCTCGACTGAGACGGGTGGCTACTTTCCGCGCCTGCGCGCCGGTATCGTCGCACCGCTCACCGTGCGCGGGCATTGCGTGGGCACGCTCGAGCTGTATTATCCCCGTCTGAGCAGCATCGATATGCGCCAGACGGCGCTTGCCTCGGGCTTTGCCGACCTCATTTCCACGCAGCTTGCGAGCTTTGAGCTCGAGCGCCAGGACGAGCTTACAGCTCGCGTGGAGCTGCGCGCCTTGCAATCGCAGGTCGATCCTCATTTTCTGTTTAACACCATCAGCACCATCGTGTCGCTCGTGCGTACCGAGCCGGACAAGGCCAGGTCGCTGCTCATCGACTTTTCCAATTACTACCGTCAGACACTGTCCGATTCCGATACCCTCACAACGCTCGAGCACGAGGTGGAACAGGGCACTCGTTACATCAACCTTATGCAGGCCCGGTATGGCGACGGCCGTCTGCGCGTCTCGGTCGATATCGACTTTGAGGTGCGCGACAGCATGGTGCCGCCGTTTATCTTGCAGCCGCTGCTCGAAAACTGCATCAAGCATGCGCAGCGCGAGACCGAGCCGCTTTCTATTCATGTTAGGGCTTTTGAGACCGATGACGGCTTGGAGATCATCGTCGAAGATGACGGCATCGGTATGAGCGAAGAAGTCTGCGCGCACCTGTTTGAGCAGCATCGCCGAGAGGAGCCCGAGAGCATTACCGCCGACGGCTCCACCAAGCGAGGCTGCGGCCTGGCGCTCTTCAACGTGCTTCAGCGCATCCATTTCTTTTACGGGGAAGATTCTGGCATGCGCGTGAAGTCCCAGGAGGGCGTGGGAACGCAGGTCATCGTCGAGCTGAACGGCGAGCCGCATGAGCCGGCGCCGATGAAGGTGTAGCGCGCGGTTGGATTGAGAGAGAAAAAAGAGGGGAAGCGCATATGTCCGAGGGATGGAACATCTTGGTGGTTGATGACGAGCCTCCTATTAGGGCTGAGCTACGTTATCTGCTGGAAAAGGATGCACGTGTGGGACAGATTGCCGAGGCGGGCAATGTCACCGAGGCCGTGGAGTCGATTCTGTCGAACAAGCCCGACGTGCTGTTTTTGGATATCACGATGCCCGGCCGCTCGGGAATCGAGCTTGCCGAGACGCTGCAGAACCTAAAAACGCCGCCGGTCGTGGTGTTTGTGACGGCATTTGCCGAGTATGCGGCCGATGCCTATAACCTCGATGCCATTGATTACGTCGTCAAGCCGGTCGAGGATGCCCGCCTGTCAAAGGCGCTCGATAAGATCGAGGCCGCCCTGGGCGTTCGTCGTGTCGTCCATGCTCCGCGCCAGCCCTTGCGCCTGACGGTGGATCGCGGGGGCAAAAAGGTGTTCATCCCCGTGGCGGATGTCTGCTACTTTGAGGCGCGTGCCGATTTTTGCAACGCCGTCTGCGCCGAGGGAACATATCTGATCAATGAGTCGATCTCTTCACTCGAACGTCGCTTGGGCTCCGAGGGCTTTATTCGCGTTCATCGCAGCTATCTGGTCAATTTGGAAGACGTGCACAATGTTGAGATTGGCTCCACGGGGTTGATGGAGCTCAGGCTCGACCGCGTGAGCTCGACGGTGCCGGTGTCCCGTCGTCGTGCCGCCGAGGTCAAGTCGCACCTGGGGCTTGCGTAAGAGGCTTGCGTGCCGTCGTTTACCATCGCAGGTTTGGCATGGGCGCGCGGTGGGCATAATGGGTGGCATCGAATGAAATCGAAAGGATCATTATGCCCGCGCTTATCACCCATCATCTGTTTGGCGAGGAAAGCATCGACCGTCTTCCGCAGGGCGTCATCACGTCCGATGAAGAGCGCATTGCCTTTATCTTGGGCAACCAAGGCCCCGACCCGTTTTTCTTTCACATTCTGACACCGCGTGTTTCCGACTGCACGCTGCTGGCGCAGGTCATGCATCGGTCGCGCATGTCGCGTCAGTTCTCGTGTCTGCGCGACGGCGTGTCGCACCTGCTGCCGCGCGATGCCAACCTGGGCCGTGCGTTTGCGCTGGGCCTGCTGTCTCATTACGTGCTCGACCGCAACGCCCATCCCTTTGTCTATGAGCAACAGTTTGGCATCGTGGAGTCCGATTCAGAGCTTGAGGATTCGAGCAGTCAGGTCCATGCCGTGATCGAGAGCGACCTGGATGTACTGATGCTGCAGCTTAAACGCGATGGCGCTACGGTTGACGATTACCCGCCGGCGGGCGAGATCGTCACCACCGATCGCATCAATCGCGTGGCCGGCGTGCTGATGAGCTATGTTGCCGGACGCGTGTACGGCATTGACATTCCGGCGGGGGAGTACGGTGCTGCCGTTGCCAATATGCAGCGACTTTACCGCGCGATTGAGCCGGCCGGCTCCGTAAAGACGCGCGCGATCTCGCTGGTTGAGGGCTTGGTGCACGACTACTCGCTGCTCGACGGCCTTGCCCATCGCGTGACGACGGAGCTGCCCGAGCGCACCGGCAACCTGGGCCACTTGGCATGGAAGAACCCCTTTACCGATGAAGTCTCGACCGAGAGCTTCCCCGAGGTCTTTGACCGCGCGCTGCTCGATTACGAGTGCACGGTTGCCCGCTTTATCGAGACCGGCGATATGGAAGCCGTGACCAACCATGTCAATTACAGCGGTCGCGTGCTCGGCGCCGACGAGGAGTTCGACCGCGAGGAGTAGGGCTCGTGCGTGCCCCTTTGCCGAATCCTTACCGGCGCTTCTGGACAATTGGGGTACGATGAACTAACTGCATATCGGGCGAATACGAAGGGTCCCTGTCCATGAAATACACCAAGCTCGAGCGTAACTGGGTCATGTACGATGTGGGAAACTCGGCCCTCGTACTGCTCAATACCTCGGTGGTGCCCATCTACTTTAACGCCATCAATACCGGTGCTTCCTCGGCAGACCTGGTGGTCGCTTGGGGCAACGCTCAGACGATTGCCTCGCTGGTCATTGCCATGCTCATGCCCATTCTGGGCGCGCTTGCCGATTACGCCGGCAACAAGATCAAGTTCTTCTTGGGCTTCTTCCTCACGGGCCTGGTTCTTTGCCTGGCGCAGGCTATCCCAATGTCCGCCATGGCATTTTTGACCGTGTACGTGCTGTGCACCATCGGCCTTAACTCTTCTATGACGTTCTACGACGCTATGCTGCCTGACATTACCACCGACGAGCGCATGGACGCCGTGTCCAGCTCGGGTTATGCCTGGGGCTACATCGGTTCCACCGTGCCGTTCATCATCTGCTTGGCGCTTATCATGGGTGGCCCCGCTCTTGGCGTCCCCACCATGCTGGCAACGCGTCTGTCGTTTATCATCACTGGTGCCTGGTGGCTCATCTTTACCCTGCCGCTCATTCGCACCTATAAGCAAAAGTACGGTCGCGAGCGTGGTCCCGAGGACACCATCGGCCACATCGTGGGCGGTGTGTTCTCCGAGGTCGGACACACCATGCGCGAGATTGCCCACAACAAGACCGTACTGGTCTACATGATCGCGTTCTTCTTCTACATCGACGGTGTGCACACGGTTATTTCCATGGCAACCAGCTACGGATCGGCTCTGGGCATCGACTCGACCCAACTGGTGTTGGCTCTGCTCGTTACGCAGTTTGTGGCCTTCCCGTCCGCTATCATCTACGGTAAGCTCGCCGGCCGCGTGGGCACGCTCAACATGATCTTGGTGGCAGTCGCTGCCTATATGGGCATTGTGCTGTTCGCCGCGTTCTTCCTAAAGACCGCCTTTGAGTTTTGGGTGCTTGCCATTATGGTCGGCCTGTTCCAGGGCGGCGTGCAGGCGCTCAGCCGTAGCTATTTTGGCCGCATTATCCCCAAGGAAAAGTCCAACGAGTACTATGGCTTCTTTGACATCTTTGGTCGTTACGCAAGCGTTATGGGCACCTTTCTGGTGTCGGTCGTTACCTCGCTGACCGGCAACCCGTCGCTGGGCGTCCTTTCCATTGGCGTGCTGCTGGTCGTTGGCTTTGTGCTGCTGGTCCGTCTGTCCCGCATGTCTCGGGCGGCAGAGCATGCCGCATAGGAGCGAGCGGCTATTGTGCCTGTCCACGGTACTCTTTTGGGGTTATCCGCAATAAACATTGCGACTTGCGAGCAATGATTTGCCCAAGTGGGTATGATGGAATCAGCTGGGTCGCGGGGCGTCGCCTGTGTTTGGCGGCGTCCCGTTTTTGTGTTGCAGGGAGGGTAAGGCATGAACGCCACGGTCGTGATTCCAACGTATTGGGCGGGCGATGACGCTTGCGCAAACGCCCCTGGCACCTATGACCATTCGACGCGACTCAACGCCGACAATCCCGAACTCGACCGCTGCCTGGCCTCGCTTGAGCAGGTGTGCGACATCCCGCGCATCATCCTTTTGGTGGTCTGTCCTGTTTCTGCCACAGCCGATGTGTCGCTGCGCGTGCACGAGATTGTCGACGCGCATCCCACGCTCAAGGTCACCGTTGTCACCAACACCCAGGCCTCGCGCATCGCAGACCGGGTTGCTCAGATCGCGCCCAAGGGTTCGGGCGAGTGCGTGAGCCTGCGAGGCTACGGTGCCATCCGCAACATGGGGCTAGCCTGTGCCGCTGTGCTGGGGCATGACGCGGTTATCTTTTTGGATGACGATGAGACTGTCATCGACGCCGACTTTATGAAGCGCGCGACCTATGCGTTGGGGCAGCAGACACGTCAGGGCTTGCCGATCTTGGTCAAGAGCGGCTATTTCTACGATCGCGACGGCTCGCCGTTGGCTCCTACGGACAAGGCGGGCATCTGCCATCGTTGGTGGACCAAGCGCATCGAGTTCAACCGTTGGATGAAAAAGGCGCTCTCGGGCACCCGCATCTCGCGCTCCAACTACGTGTGCGGCGGCCTGATGGCCCTGCACGCCCGCGCCTTTACGCGTGTGGCCTTTGACCCGTTTATCACCCGCGGCGAGGACTTGGATTACCTCTTTAACATGCGCATGTTTGGCTACGACGTGTGGTTCGATAACGAGTGGACCGTGCGCCATCTGCCTCCGGAGTCCGAAAAGCGCTCACCGCGCTTTATGCAGGATGTATACCGTTGGTACTACGAACGGGCCAAGTTGACATTCGCCGCGCATCAAAAGGAGCTCATTCCCGTTACGGCGGCATCGCTCATGCCCTACCCGGGCCCGTGGATTTCGCGCGAGCTCGACGACCGCGTGCGCAAGACCGCTATGGTCCGCAGCGTGTTTACCCGCGAGCATGAGGGCTACCTGCGCATCTGGCGCCATGGTATCGACGAGGCAAAGGCCTATGCGCGCCAAAACGCTGCAAGCTATCTGCGTTTCCAGAGCTTTTGGCCCAAGATCATGGACGGGCTTTGGCGTGACGCACAACTGATCAGTATCCTGGAGGGGGCCGAATGATCGACCGCCGCGCCCAGCGCGATAGTTCAATATCAATCTTTCGCATCATTGCCGTTGCCTGCGCCATTTGCGTGCTGGTGTACTTTATTTTTGCCTTGGTGACCGGTATCGAGCCGATCGCCACGGTGATTGCCTGCGCGCTGCTGTGCATCTTTCTGTGCATTTTTATCTTTTTGACGCTCAATCCCGATTCGGTGCGCTCCCAGTACACCGAGGAGACGCTCTCGGTGGCCTCGGCCATGCTCGAGGACATTAAGGGCGGTCTGACGCAGGAGTCGGCGCGTTTGGTGTGCCGGCGCATTTTGCCCGAGACGCGCGCCATGACGGTGGCCATCACCGACGAGGACAACGTGCTTGCCTGCGCGGGCGAGTTTGAGGAAAAACTGCTGCCCGATACTCCCATCCACACGCTTGCCACACGCTACGTTATCGAACATGGCATCGTGCAGTCGTTCAACCGTATGGTGGATGTCGTGGGCTCGGACGGCTCGCACAACCAAGTTCCCGCCGGCATTATCGCCCCCATCAAGGTGGGCGATCGTACCGTCGGCACGCTCAAGTTCTACTACAAGACCCCGCGCGCCGTCGACCGTACCCAGTATGCGCTTGCCTCGGGCTTTGCCGAGATCTTGTCCACGCAGCTCGCCATCCACGAGCTCGAGGTGCAAAAGGAACTCACGGCGCGCGCCGAGGTGCGTGCGCTGCAGGCGCAGATTAACCCGCACTTCCTGTTCAACACGCTGAACACCATTGCATCGTTTACGCGCACCGACCCGCTGCGGGCCCGCGAACTGCTTCGTGAGTTCTCATCGTTCTATCGTGCTACACTCGACAACTCGGGATCGCTTATTCCGGTCTCGCGCGAGGTCGCACAGACCAAGCGCTACCTTACCTTTGAGAAGGCCCGCTTTGGCGAGGACCGCGTGCTTGCGACGTTCGATGTGTCCGAGGACGTGGAAGATACGCTGGTGCCGGCGTTCGTGATCCAGCCGATTGTCGAGAACGCCGTACGTCATGGTATGGGCGATGACGACGCCCTGAGGATCGACGTGACCGTTCACCAAGACGGCGAGGATGCAATCTTGATTGCCGTGGCCGATAATGGCGTGGGCATGGATGAGGGTACCGCCGCCAGACTGTTTGACGAGCGCTCTGCCCGTCCCGACGCCAGCTCTCCCCAGGGTGGCGGCGCCGGTGTGGCCATGCACAATATTTCGGAGCGCATCCATCGCTTTTTTGGGCCGCACTCCTATACGCGTGTCGAATCGGCGCCGGGCAAGGGCACCAAAGTGCTTCTTCATCTTGATTTGTCAGAGAGCATCTTTGACATTCAAGAGTAAAATAAAAGGCTACGGGCTCAACGTCATGCGACGGATGCCCGGCGTAGTTAGTTGACGAAAGGTTTTATCCCTATGCTGCGTGCGATGATTGTGGATGATGAAGCGCCGGCTCGCTCGGAGCTTCGCTTCTTGCTCGAGCAAACGGGCAAGATCGGCACGATCACGGAGGCGTCGAGCGTCCGCTCCGCCATCGAGATGCTTATGGAAAGTCGCGTGGATGTCGTGTTTCTCGATATCTCGATGCCCGGTGCCTCGGGCCTGCAACTTGCCGAGGCGCTGCATAAGCTCAAAAATCCGCCGGCGATCGTGTTTGTGACTGCGTATAGCGACCATGCGGTCGAGGCATTCGACGTGGATGCCGTCGATTATCTGATGAAGCCGGTCGAGGAAGCTCGCTTGGATCGCGCGATCGAGAAGGTCATGCAACGCGCCAAGCCGGTTACGGACAGCAAGGTGACCATCGAGCGTATCCCGGTGGAAAAGGGCGGCCGCAAGGTGCTCATTCCCGTGGACGACATTCGCTTTATCATGGCCAAGGACGATTACTCCTGCATCTATACCGTCGATGATCGCTTTTTGTCGACGACCTCGCTGGCGCAGTTTGAGGCCAAGCTCTGCGATTTTGGCTTCTTCCGTGTTCACCGCCGCTATATCGTCAACTTGGCGTGCGTCACGGACGTTGAGACGGTGCCCTCGGGCGCCATCCAGCTGGGCATTACGGGCGTCGACGAACGCGTGCCGGTTTCGCGCCGCCGCGTCGTGCCGCTCAAGAAGGCCCTGAGCCTCTAGCACACTGGCCCCGCAGCCCTGTAGACCCATCGTCTGCGGAGCCGTGGGGCCTTTTTTGTATGTATCTGCCGAATCGTTTTTTTGCGGAAGGGATCCCATGAACAGTGCAAGCGCCAAGCGTATCGACATCATCTCGGACACCCACGGCCATTTATCGCCTGCGCTCCTGGACGAGCTTGAGGGCGCAGACCTGATCATCCACGCCGGCGACCTTACGTCAGAGATGGACTACGAGCACCTATGCACCATCGCCCCCGTGCGGGCCGTACTGGGCAACAACGATTACTACCGCGACTACGGCCCCGATGTAGACCGTCTTGCGCTCTTTACTTACGAAGGCCTCAAATTCGCCGTAGCCCACTACCGCGAAGACCTTCCGGTGGGATCCGTGGACGTAGCCATCAACGGCCACACCCACGTAACCAAAGAAGCCCAAGTGGGCCGTTGCTTAGTCCTCAACCCGGGCAGCGCCAGCTACCCCCGAGGCACCCGAGGCCCCACCATGGCCAGAATGCTAGTAAAAGACGGCAAGATTATAAGCACCAAGTTTATTGACCTAGACTAACCGCAACAAAAACGGGGGATGCACAACGCATCTTCCGCTTTTCTCTGAGCCAAAGTAAGAAGTCCAACCAGAACAATCAGACCAACCCCGCCGAGGAGCACGCGAGCTAGCCGCGCAGCGGCGCACGCCCGCAAAACTGGTTGAATAATGTGACGGCAGGGAGGGCTTCCGGGGCTGAGGGCGGGGGTTAAGTTTGTCGCGAGTTCCGCACGCAAAGGAAAGCACTTAATG
>NZ_QRJA01000024.1:27891-34950 GCF_003471405.1 Collinsella sp. AM20-15AC | reverse complement strand
GTCCAAGAAATGGGAGGCAGTTCACAGGCACCTTTGTGGTGGTTTTTCATTCCGCCTTGCCAAATCGACCAACTGCAAAGGAAACAACCATGAAAGCACTCGTCATCAACGGCCCCAACCTCAACATGCTCGGCATTCGCGAGCCGGGCATCTACGGCAGCGACAACTACGACCGCCTGGTCCAGATCTGCCAGGAGGCAGGCGCCGCGCAGGGCTTTGACGAGGTCGAGGTCTTCCAGTCCAACCACGAGGGCAGCATTGTCGACAAGATCCAGGAGGCCTACGGCAAGGTCGACGGCATCGTCATCAACCCGGCTGCCTACACGCACACGAGCGTGGCGATCCTCGACGCCCTCAAGGCCGTCGCCATCCCTGCCGTCGAGGTCCACATCAGCGCCGTCGAGACCCGCGAGGACTTCCGCCAAGTGAGCTACGCACGCCTAGCCTGCTTCGCCACCATTACGGGCGAAGGCCTGATGGGCTACGCCCACGCGCTGGAGCTGCTGAGGGAGCATCTCGAAAAGTAGCCTCGCGAGCAAATTTATCAACGCCGATCCGCGCGCCAATAAAGTCAGTGCCGGCAGCAGTAACCTAACTGCTGCCGGCAATTTATTACTGGCTTATAATCGTTGCAGCCACACAACGTCTGGAGACTCGCATGCTCAGCATCCATCTGGGAGATTACCCCGGTTCCATCTACGACACCGAGACCTATTTTAGGAACTCATACCTGGACTCATGGTTCGAAGACCCGATGGCTGCACAGATCATTAAAAGTGTGGACGGATCAGAGTTGATCGGTCCCCACAACATCGTAAGCAAACAGTTGGGATCGATTACCCCGCTCGAACTATCTGGCGGCGTTAAGACGCTGCTGCTGGTACGCAATCTCCCAAACATGGTGTTCAACGCATCGACCTGCGGAGACAACTGCGCCCGCTGGCTACTCAAAATTGGTAAGGAGCAAGATGTCCTCGTAACCCTTTACCACATCATGAAATTCCCTTGGAAGCGATTTGAGATCCGCATCGATAACGATGGCCGCATCGTCAGGAACATGCAGGAGTTCGTCGGAGCCACCAATGACTATTTGGATGTTGAGGAGTAATGAGGGGAACACATACCGTTGTCGTCGAGCGCGCAAAAGTAAAGTACACGCTCACCTTTAAACGCAACATTTCCTTCATCCGCGGCAACAGCGGCACGGGCAAAACGACGCTCATCTCGATGATTCGCGACTACAACGATCGTGGACCGGAGAGCGGCGTCACGCTCAGTTGTGACGTTCCCTGTGAAACGCTATCTGGCAGGCGTTGGGAACGCGAGCTTTCGATTATCGAGGACTCAATAATCTTTTTAGATGAGGGTAACGAATTTATCTACTCAAAAGACTTCGCAAAAGCCGTTAACGGGTCGTCCAACTATTTTGTCCTGATATCTCGTCGAGACGCCAGCGAACTCCCCTACAGTGTCAACGAAATCCTAAAGCTGGTAAACACCACGAGTAAAACAATCAATGGCCGAAAGAGCGATAAACGCTTCTACTCGGTAACAAAACCGATATACAGCCACACGGCAAACATGCTTTACCAGGATCTAAATGTTGGATTCGAGGTACCCGACGCCATAGTTGTCGAGGATAGCAAGTCTGGCTATCAATTCTACAGCGCCCTTTGCAACCGACTGGGAATCCCCTGCCATACCGCTACCGGCGTAGCGAATCTAAAACGAATGATTCACGAATGTCCCGAGAAAAACATCCTTGCCATAGGAGACGGCGCAGCGTTTGGCCCCTACATCGAAAAGGTACTGGGACAGCGCGTTTACAAAAACGTTCGCTTGTTCCTCCCGGAATCATTCGAGTGGACACTTCTGCGCTCCGGGCTCATACCCAGCAGCGACATTCCCAAGATCCTCGAGGAACCCTCAAGCTATATCGAAAGTCGCGATTATTTAAGCTGGGAGCGGTTCTTCACCGATGTGCTGGTCAAATACTCAGCAGACACTCGCTACGCTTACAAAAAGGCACGACTCAACGAGCAGTACCTAAAGCCGCAGGCAATGAATGCCGTATCGAAAGTCTTACCGGAGTGTTTGAAGACGAATTAGCAGATTCTTTAAATCATCTAGAAACCGGGGCTATGCACATGAGCTGAAGCTGCTGAAAGAAAGCCTACAACACGCCTGGTACACTAATCCTTAGAACAGAATTATCAGGTTTATTTGTCCCAAATCTTAAGTAACTGTTTGATTACATACAAAGGAGCACATCAATGTCCCAGTACGATTACCTCGTCGTCGGTGCCGGCCTTTCGGGCGCCGTCTTTGCCAATGCCGCCAGGCGCGCCGGCAAGTCGGTCCTGGTCATCGATCGCCGCGACCACATCGCCGGCAACGTCTACACCGAGGACGTCGAGGGCATCCAGGTCCACCGCTACGGCGCGCACATCTTCCACACCTCCATGAGGGACGTCTGGGACTACGTCAACCGCTTCGCCGAGTTCAACAACTACGTCAACTCGCCGGTAGCCAACTTCCATGGCAACATGTACAACATGCCCTTCAACATGAACACCTTCGCCAAGATGTGGCCGGACGTCGTCACGCCGGCGGACGCCAAGGCCAAGATCGCAGAGCAGGTGGCCGCCGAGAACATCGGAGAGCCGGCCAACCTCGAGGAGCAGGCGCTGTCGCTCGTCGGCCGCGACATCTTCGAGACGCTCGTGAAGGGCTACACCGAGAAGCAGTGGGGCCGCGACTGCAAGGACCTGCCCGCAAGCATCATCAAGCGCCTCCCCTGCCGCTTCACCTACGACAACAACTACTTCAACGACCGCTACCAGGGCATCCCCATGGGCGGCTACACCAAGATGGTCGCCAACATGCTCGAGGGCGTCGAGGTACGCTGCGGCGTGGAGTACAAGGAGCTGGCCGCCGCCGAGCCCGATATCGCCGCCAGGACGATCTACTGCGGCCCCATCGACGCGTTCTACGACTTCAAGCTGGGCACGCTCGAGTACCGCAGCCTGCGTTTCGAGACCGAGACCCTCGACGAGGCCGACCACCAGGGCGTGGCCGTGGTCAACTACACCGAGCGCGAGGTCCCCTACACGCGCGTCATCGAGCACAAGCACTTCGAGTTCGGCACGCAGGACAGGACCGTCATCACGCGCGAGTACCCGGCCGACTGGAAGCCCGGCGACGAGCCCTACTACCCCATCAACGACGCCAAGAACGAGGCCCTCTACAAGCAGTACGAGGAGCTGGCGGCGCAGGAGGGCGACGTGATCTTCGCCGGTCGCCTGGGCGGCTACAAGTACTACGACATGGACAAGGCCATCGCCGCCGCCTTCGAGCTCGTCCGCAACGAGCTGGGCGTGGAGCCCACGGAGGCGTAGAGACAAAGGTGCATTAGCTAGCCATCATAAGCAAACAGAATGCCCGGTGCAGCGCGAACGCTGCACCGGGCATCTTTCTGTGACGATGAAAGCGCGCCACAGTCCAAATTAACAAATATGGCCGCAAGTCATCGCCATGTCTTGGGGTCTGTGTTTAAACAATAGCATGCCCATGCGCCCAAATAGCAAAGACCCGGCATTAAACCGGGTCTTCAAAAACTCTCTGGTGCTCCATGGCGGATTCGAACCGTCGACCTTGGGATTAGAAGTCCCCTGCTCTATCCAACTGAGCTAATGGAGCATATAACCGCACGCCCAAGCAAGCGCAAGCCTGTCAGGCGCAAGTAATTATAACCTAGTTGAACTGCTCGCGGTACGCCTTACAGACCTCATCGACCGGGCCGTCCATGCGAAGGTCACCCTTCTCGATCCAAACGGCACGCTGGCAGATGCGCTCAACCTGCTCCATGGAGTGCGAAACGAACAGAACCGTCACGTCGCCGCTCTGGATAAAGTGCTGGATACGGTCCTCGCACTTCTGCTGGAAGAACACATCGCCGACGGACAGCGTCTCGTCAACGATCAGAATATCGGGCTCGGTAATCGTCGCGATTGCAAAGGCAATACGCGCCACCATACCCGAGGAGAAGTTCTTGAGCGGCATGTCGACAAAGTTCTGCAGCTCAGCGAACTCAATAATGCCGTCAAAGTTGGCATCGATGAACTCCTTGGTATAGCCGAGCAGGGCGCCGTTCAAATAGATGTTCTCGCGGGCGGTCAGCTCGGGGTCAAAGCCGGCACCAAGCTCAATCAGAGGCGCAATATTACCGTGCACCTTAACGCTGCCCTCGCTAGGCTCAAGCACGCCAGCGATAATCTTGAGCATCGTAGACTTGCCGGAGCCATTGGTGCCGACCAGACCCACGACCTCGCCACGATGAATATCAAACGAGATATGCTTGAGCGCCCTAAACTCCTCAAAGAACAGCTCGTGCTTGGCAAGCTTGATGAAGTACTCCTTGAGGTTGGTCAGCGACTCGGACGCCATGTTAAAGATCATGGTGACGTCGTCGACCTCGACAGCCAGAGGCTGCTCGCTGTAATCAACAACAGATTCAGTCATCACAGCACTCCTTAGATGTAGAGGATGAACTTGCGCTCGGACTTATGGAACACGGTATAGCCAATAACAAGCGCAAGAACCGCCCAAGCAACGCACATACCAAACGTCATAAGCGAGGGCGTAGTCTGGAACAGGAAGATATCGCGCATAAACTGCAGGTAGTTATACATGGGGTTCGCATAGACCAGAATGCGCACGAGATGCGGCATTTGCGCAACGAAGTCGGTCGTCCAGAAAATAGGCGTGATGTAAGTCCACGCCGTAATGACGACGCTCCACAGATGCATGACATCGCGGAAGAAGACCGTGAGGGCGGAGAGCATCATGCCCAGGCCCATGCAGAAGCACATAAGCAGCAGTAGGCAGACCGGCAGCAGAATCAGGTGCCAAGAAGGCATAACACGGAACCACAGCATGACGATGGCGACGGCGACCAGCGAGAAGGCAAAGTTGACCAGCGAGAAGAGCACCTTCTGCACCGGGAAGACCCAGCGGTGCACCTTAACCTTCTTGAGCAGAGGGGCAGCGCCCACGATAGACGTCAGGGCCTGGTTCGTAGACTCGGACATGACGGCAAAGGTAATGTTACCCACGATCAAGTACAGCGGGTACATCTCGGGCGTCATTGAGCCATTGCGGCCCTGGCCAAAAATCGTCGAGAACACGATGGCCATGACGATCATCATCAGCAACGGATTGAGCACCGACCATGCGACACCCAGAACGCTACGGCGATACTTGATCTTAAAATCCTTGGTAACCAGCTGACGAAGGATAAACGCATCCTTCTCAAATTCGTTCTTAGCAAACGTCGCAGGCAGACTGCGAGTTTCTTGTTGCTTTGTCTGATCCGACACGGATGCAACTCCTTTACTCGTAATCGTTGACAAACGAACAGTATAGACCCGACGGCCATGCAAACGATTCGCGCAACAAAACTGGAGAACTAACCCACATCTTAGGATGCCAAGCCCAAACGGCTATACTTTCAAGGATTGAAAGTATAAGGAGCATTGAGTGAATTCTGAATCCATCGCCGTCATCATCCCTTGCTACAACGAAGCCCTCACGATCGGCAAAGTCATCGACGACTTTCACCGCGAGCTTCCGCAAGCGACGGTCTATGTCTATGACAACAACTCGTCGGACGATACTTCACGCATCGCCACCGAGCACGGCGCCACGGTCCGCTTTGAGCCCCGTCAGGGAAAGGGCAACGTGTGCCGCCAGATGTTTCGCGATATCGACGCCGATTGCTACCTGATGGTCGACGGCGACGACACCTATCCCGCCGAGGCTGCCAAAGCCCTCTGCGAGCCCATCCTTAACGGCACGGCCGACATGACCGTAGGCGACCGCCTTTCCAACGGCACCTACGCCGAGGAGAACAAGCGTGCCTTCCACGGCTTTGGCAACAATCTGGTCCGCGCCATGATCAAGTGGATCTATGGCTACAGCTTCGATGACGTCATGACCGGCTACCGCGCCATGAGCCGCCCGTTCGTCAAAACCTTCCCCGTGCTTTCCGAGGGCTTCCAGATCGAAACCGAGCTCTCGATCCACGCCGTCGACCACCGCTGGCGCATCAAAGATGTGCCCATCGAGTACCGCGACCGTCCGGAAGGCTCCGAGTCCAAGCTCAATACCGTGAGCGACGGCATTAAAGTCGTCGCGATGATCGGCACGCTGTTCAAGGACTACCGCCCGCTGAAGTTCTTCAGCCTCGTAGCGCTTCTGTTTGCGGTGATCGGCCTCGCCCTGGGCATGCCCATCGTTGTCGAGTATTTCCACACCGGCCTCGTTCCGCGCTTCCCCACCGCCATGCTCGCCGCGTCGTTTATGTTCCTGTGCGGTCTGAGCCTTGCAACCGGATTCGTCCTCGATTCCGTGGCAAAGGTCGAAAAAAAGCAGTGGGAGGTCAACGTGTACAGCAAATACGCCTACGACGACCAGCTCGGCAGGTCCGCCACCACGCCAAGCGAGTGAAAGATCTTCCGCAAAATACTATTGGCACCACTGCGCAGATAGCCATCAACAAGAAAAGCCGCCGTTAAAGAACGGCGGCTTTTACTCTCGAAAAGTTGATAGCGGCTAGAGCGTCTTGAGGTACTCCCCAAGCTCTTCCTCCCAGTCGGGCATGTGGAACCCGACCGACTCGAGCCTGGAAAGGTCGAGCGCGGAGTGGACCGGGCGCGGGGCGACGGGGCCGGAGGAATTCGCGTAGTAGTCGGCGGTGCTGACCGGCACGACCCTGTCGCCGTTGCCGTTGGCGGCCTCGAAGACGGCGCGGGCGATGTCCGCCCAGGACCTCACGGCGCCGGAGCCGGTGCAGTCGTAGGTGCCGTAGGGGGCGTGCGAGCCCAGCACGTGGAAGATGGCCCGCGCCATGTCGCGCGTGAAGGTCAGGCGGCCCAGCTGGTCGTCCACGACGGTGACCCGTTCCAACTTGTCCTCCGGATCGGCGACGCGGTCGGAGAGCCCCTTCATGGTCTTCACGAAGTTGTGCCCCTCGCCGATGACCCAGGAGCTGCGCATGAT
>NZ_QRJA01000024.1:0-27881 GCF_003471405.1 Collinsella sp. AM20-15AC | reverse complement strand
CCGGAGCCGGTGCAGTCGTAGGTGCCGTAGGGGGCGTGCGAGCCCAGCACGTGGAAGATGGCCCGCGCCATGTCGCGCGTGAAGGTCAGGCGGCCCAGCTGGTCGTCCACGACGGTGACCCGTTCCAACTTGTCCTCCGGATCGGCGACGCGGTCGGAGAGCCCCTTCATGGTCTTCACGAAGTTGTGCCCCTCGCCGATGACCCAGGAGCTGCGCATGATGTAGTGGCGCGGGCAGCCGGCCACGGCGATGTCGCCGGCGGCCTTGGTCTGGCCGTAGACGGACAGGGGGCTGAGGGGCTCGTCCTCGGTATGGACCTCGGCCGTGCCGTCGAAGACGTAGTCGGAGGACACGTGGACCAGGGTGATCCCGTGCCCGGCGCAGGTGCGGGCGAGCAGGGCCGGGCCGGTCGCGTTGGCCTTCCAGGCGGTCACGCGGCCCTCGGGGGCCTCCGCTTTATCGACCGCCGTGTAGGCACCGCAGTTGATCACGGTGCCGTAGAGCGACCAGTCGTACTGCGCGTAGGCGTCCGGGTCGGACATGTCGAAGGTGTCGATGTCGCAGAAGTCGAAGTCCTTGGCGACGCCGCGCTCCTCGGCGAGCGCGCGCACCGCATGGCCCAGCTGGCCGTTGCAGCCGGTGACGAGGGTGCGCTTCGGCGCCATGGGGACGACGTCCTTGAGCATCGGGTGGTTGAGGTCCGCCTCGGAGACGGTGGCCTGGTCGAGCGGGATCGGCCACTGGATGGCGAGCTCGGGGTCGGCGAGGTTCACGAAGGTGTAGGTCCTCTTCAGCTCGAGGGACCAGTGGGCGTCCACCAGGTAGGTGTAGGCGGTGCCGTCCTCCAGGGCCTGGAAGGAGTTGCCCACGCCGCGCGGGACGTAGATGGCCTTGCTGGGATCCAAAACGGTCGTGAACACCTTGCCGAAGGTCTCGCTGCCCTCGCGCAGGTCCACCCAGGCGCCGAAGACGGAACCGCGGGCCACGGAGATGAACTTGTCCCAGGGCTCCGCGTGGATGCCGCGGGTGACGCCGCGGCTGTCGTTGTAGGAGACGTTGTTCTGGACGACCTTGAGATCGGGGATGCCCAGCGCGGTCATCTTGGCGCGCTGCCAGTTCTCCTTGAACCAGCCGCGCGAGTCGCCGTGGACGGCCAGGTCGACGACCTTGAGGCCCCCGATGCCGGTCTCGGCGACGGCGAGGTCCTTCTCGAATGCGATGTCTGCCATAGTTCTATCCCCTTCTACTGCCCCTGCGCGCGGTAGCGGGCCTCGGTGGCCTCCTTGGCCGGGCGCCACCAAGACTCGTTGGCCACGTACCAGTCGATGGTGGCCTTCAGGCCCTCGGCGAAGTCGGTGTGGGCCGGCCTCCAGCCCAGCTCGCGCTGGAGCTTGGTCGAGTCGATGGCGTAGCGGCGGTCGTGGCCGGGGCGGTCGGCGACCCAGTCGAAGTCCTCGGGGTCGCGGCCCATGGCCTCCAGGATCATGCGCAGGACGGTGATGTTGTTCTTCTCCCCATTGGCGCCGATGAGGTAGGTCTCCCCCATGCGGCCCTTGGTGAGGATGTCCCACACCGCGGAGCTGTGGTCCTCGGTGTGGATCCAGTCGCGGACGTTCTCGCCCTTCCCGTAGAGCTTGGGGCGGACGCCGTCGACGATGTTCGTGATCTGCCTGGGGATGAACTTCTCCACGTGCTGGTAGGGGCCGTAGTTGTTGGAGCAGTTGGAGATCGTGGTGTGCAGGCCGTAGGTGCGGGTCCATGCGCGCACGAGCATGTCGGAACTCGCCTTGGTGGAGCTATAGGGGCTCGAGGGCTTATACGGCGTCTCCTCGGTGAACTTGGCGGGGTCGTCGAGCGCCAGGTCGCCGTAGACCTCGTCGGTGGAGACGTGGTGGTAGCGGACGCCATATTTGCGGACGGCCTCCAGCAGGCGGAAGGTGCCCTCCACGTTGGTGCGCAAGAACGGCTCCGGGTCGGCGATGGAGTTGTCGTTGTGGCTCTCTGCGGCGTAGTGCACGATCGCGTCGTGGCCGGGGACGATCCTGTCGAGCAGCTCCGCGTCGCAGATGTCACCGACGACGAGCTCGACCCTGTCCTCGGGCAGCCCCGCGATGTTCTCGGGGTTGCCGGCGTAGGTCAGCTTGTCCAGGACGGTCACGTGGACGCCCGGGTGGTTCTTCACCACGTAGTGCACGAAGTTGCTGCCGATGAAGCCGCAACCGCCCGTGACGATGATGTTCTTAGGTTCAAAAATCTCAGACATGAAAATCCAATCTGAAGCAAGTACAGCTTCTTTAGTATGCCGCAGGAAGTGACGCCGCGACACTATTCAACAAAACTATCGGACATTTCGGCATGCGATAAGAGCCATGACCTTCGCAGAATTACTTCCCCTACAAAACGCCTCCGGAATGCAGTCTTTGTCGTACCGGAAGACCGAATTCCCAGTTTTATCGCGTAAGTACTTATAGAAGAAGTCTTCCCAGCTTTTAAACTTCTCACTGTTTACAAAGGCTTCTGGGGTTTCCAAAACCGCCTTAACATCTAACCCTGAAATTACGCCAGAGCTCAGCAGAAGCCACTCGAATGACTCGGGAAGACAAACCGTAACAGTATCGCGATGAATGTCTTGCAGCTTAAGGACGCGGTCCGCATAGCACCCAAATGCCGCTCCGTCCGCGACAACAAACACGCGATCGTCGAAATGCTGATCCAACCAGCCCAAAATCGCGCTGTTCGTCATGGCCGAAGCACAGGTAAGCTCACTATCAGCGAAATGCCGTTCAAAGAACTGGAAACCAGACTTACTGTCCTCGCATAGAAGGATAGAAAAGTCCTGTTTTGGCGCCGATCGGGAAATAGCATAACGATGATTTCCGCGATCTTGATAAACAGGGACGAAGGAATGGTATTTTCCGCTCGTCTTAATCTTGTAAATCTCATCCACGCTATACGGAAGATTGGGGAAATCAGCCCTTGAGATCAGCACGAAATAATTCGAGGAATACAGCACATGATGGGCAAACTCATCAGAATGGATCTCTTTTAAGCCCTCATCGACAAATACAATCGAGTCATGAACGGACGAAAGCTGGTTTCGCCAATCATAATCGGTCAGGGCGACACAGGGACAATCGCATTGCAAGGAGACACCCGACTGCTCGCCCGTTCGCATGTAGTCTGCGACCATGTCAAACAGTGTCGTCTTACCCGTGCCACTATCGCCACGCACAATAGTGATGTTCCGCTTGATGGTAAATGTGTACTTAGTTCCCCTGCGGCGGGAAATCTTAACGAGATGCGAACCGTTCATAAGCAGTACCTACAGATACGGAATCGACTCGTGAATCAATTCGGCCATGTTGTGAACGATTCGGCCGCTATTCACGACTTTAATTTTAAAATCCTCGCGACCAAAGTCCATCACATGATAGAGATTCACAACGAGCTTGCGGTCTTTCGCCATGTCAAGAATCCACTTGGCACAGTTGTCACCACAGGTAGAGGCGTTAAAAATATGCTTACGATCAAATCTCATAAGCAGCAGCGTTTTCACGCCACCAGAAAGCTGGAGTGGGGAGATGGATCCAAGCACGGGGCTTTCGATGACGTTTTCGGAGACAACATCCGATCGATCGACATCTTTAATTATCGAGACTGCATAGGGATCCGTAATCCAAGTAGACCGGTAAGAGTTTTTGAAATATGTCGCTGTGTTGTAAATCGCTTCTGGCATATCGCCAAAGTAGACGCTTAACACATCCACTCCCAATCATATTATCTTTATGGTCAACGTAATCATAACGAAAGGGGCCACCAGATAAACGGTGACCCCTAAAAGAAAACAAGCTGGCGCTAGTACTCGCGCGGGCTGTTGACGATCTCGCCGGCGGCGACCTTCTTCAGGTGCTGCCCGTAGACCGACTTGCCGTAGGCCTTGGCGGCCTCCTCCAGCTCGGCGGTCGTGATCCAGCCGTTCTCCCAGGCGATCTCCTCGGGCACGGACACGGGCAGGTCCTGGGAGTGCTCCACGGCGCGGACGAACTCCGCCGCCTCGTGCAGGCTCTCCATGGTGCCGGTGTCCAGCCACGCGTAGCCGCGGCCGAGGGTGACCACGGACAGCGTCCCCTCCTCCAGGTACATCTGGTTGAGCGTGGTGATCTCGAGCTCGCCGCGGGCCGACGGCTCCACCCTATGCGCCTTGGCGGCCACGTCGCCCGGGTAGAAGTACAGGCCGGTGACGGCGTAGGAGCTCTTGGGGCGCTCGGGCTTCTCCTCGATGGAGACGGCCCTCCCCTCGCGGTCGAACTCCACGACGCCGAAGCGCTCGGGGTCGTCCACGTGGTAGCCGAAGACCGTGGCGCGGCCCGACTCGGCGTTCTGGACGGCGCGCGTCAGGTGGCGGGACAAGCCGTTGCCGTAGAAGATGTTGTCGCCCAGCACCAGGGCGCACGGCTCTCCGCCGATGAAGTCCTCGCCGATGGTGAAGGCCTGCGCCAGGCCGTCCGGCGAGGGCTGCTCCGCGTAGGAGAGGTTCACGCCGTAGCGCGAGCCGTCCCCGAGCAGGCGCTCGAAGTTGGGCAGGTCGGTCGGGGTGGAGATGACCAAGATGTCCCGGATGCCCGCCAGCATGAGGGTGGACAGCGGGTAGTAGATCATGGGCTTGTCGTAGACCGGCAGCAGCTGCTTGGAGGTCACGAGCGTGAGCGGGTACAGGCGCGTGCCGGACCCGCCGGCGAGGATGATGCCTTTCATAACATAACTCCTTAAAAAATAAAGCAGCCAGACATTGCATGCTTGCGGCAACGTTAACTTAAAGGTCTACGTTGCCGCAAGTATGCATCCATCACATTAAAACTATAGTATCAGTCATATAGGCGAACGACTCTATCCGTCAGTTTTGACCAGTCCCTCTCCTCCGCAGTCTTCAATCCCCCGTCATACAGCGTCTTACGAAGACCGTGATCATTAACGATGCGATTAATGCAGCTCACCGCAGCATCAATATCTCCCCGGTCATAAAGCAAGCAATTCAATCCGTCGCGAAGGAACTCTGCATTACCTCCATTGGGAACAGCAACAACAAAGCCGCCGGTCGCCATCATCTCCAGCGGGGGATATGAAAAACTTTCGAGAATGCTTGTCTTCAATAAAATATGACACTGGTTATAGATGTCTGATATTTGATCATGCGGTACTCTACCGAGGAAATTATCAATACGGTACCAAGGCTTCTTTTTACCAGTGTAGTTCATGTACCAAATCTCATATCTTTCAGAGTCAAGCCTTTCCACTACCCTGAAAGCTTCATCAACATTTTTATAATCAGAACCGCAATCCCCCTCAATTAGAATCCTAATTTTGGGCAAAGAAAAATCGCGCACAGAATGAGGGAACGCAGCAAGGTCAAGTCCGTTTGGCACAGACTTACAATCCTGACCGAACCTGTCCTGAAGCCATTCCTCACACCAAGACGAAATTGTCAAATAGTCAATATCATTATTCAAATACGTGGCATTTGCTTGAAGGCGCAGTCTATCTCCTGGAAGATAAAAATCGGTCTCCAGATTCTGGACCAAGTACTTTTTCTTACCAATACGTGGATAGCGCCTAACAAAATCAAGAGTGTCCCAAAGGGTTGCAACTGCGGTATCAATTGCACCCGACAAAGGACATTTATCGAGCTTACCGCTAGGAACGACACGATTAAGAACAGGAATACGATGTCCGAAAACTTCAAGCCACTTTGTTGAATCATCAGTATTAAGCAACAATACATCAACGCCAGCGTCTTGAAGAATGCACAGATGCTTAAGGGCGACTAAGACACCACCGCTAGTATTCACGCTCGGCATGACCATTGCGAGATTGGGAGATTGTTCTTTTACAATAATATCTCGGATTGCTTTAGCAGCCGAAACAGTAGTGCAGTGCTCATGGCAGTATAAATATGCAGATTCGCCGACGCTCTTCCTAAGATCAGAATCTAATATCAGACGATTGAGGGCAGCACACCAGTCCTCAACACAATCGCAGAGAAATCCAGTAACGCCATCCTGAATCATCTTCTTAAAGGCGCCAACATTGCTAGCAACCGTAGGAACCTTAACAAGCGATGATTCAATCCATTTATTCTCGGATTTAGCTCGATTGAATAGAGTATTCTCCAAAGGAGCGATATTGATATCACAGGAAGCTATATAATTTGGAAGCCGACGCCAATCGCAAAATGGGAACGTGACAATACGTTCAGAAAATGGCATCAAGTCATCAGGAACATCGAGTTCCCCGCCCACCATCAGGGTGACGTTGTGATGAGTCTCCATTACCTTAGATAATGCTGGGAGCACTGAATTGAAATCTGCATTATGGGTAATGCTTCCGCTAAAATAGCCGATTCTGATTTCCTGAGTTTTCTGTTTTTCATCCCTTCGCTCAACCGCTCGCTTATAGGGAACCCTATCCTCGGGCAAGACGCTTGAGCTTTGCAAGCTGGGGAGTACATCTCGACGATAGATAGCAATATTCGAATAATCAATCATCGATTCAGATGCTACATTTCTATTTATATAGACCCTGGGAACATATTTTTTTAGTTCTTCCGCCATACCCTCAGTAGTAGTGATAGCGCAATCGCAAAGCTTCAGTGTTTCACCCATTCGCCTGACTCCATCGTCATAGCAAGACTTATCATGAGCAGTCATTGCATTAACGAACGGAATAGAATCGGTATAAGCAGTGTCGATAACCAAATCATCAATGTCATAAATAACACGCTTATTGAGTTTTTTTGCCTGCCTAATTAAAGATTCAACTTCATCACTTAGGGGACAACGGAAAATAATAAAAGTACGCGCATGCCTAAGAATATCCTTTTCCATCTCCCAGGCATTAACCTTTTGGACCGTTAAGCCGGCAGCCTCAAGTTCCTCAATCTGATGATCGACACGGTACCTAATAGGATGCGGAACGGAATAATCACATCCATTAATAAAAATAACATCAAAAAAAGAATTGTCTTGGCGAGAGCCAAAATCAAATCGAGGCCTATGCATTGAGAGTACATGGGAGACCTTCTTGGGGACGTTATAAAAGCCCTCTTCTTTAACGGTGTAACCAATGCCCTCAAGAAGGTTCAACATGAAACACTAACTCCTAAAACGCAGAAAGAATTGAAATAAAGTCAACAAATAGAATAGTACTCATTATCAATGAAGAACCAAGCAAGACATGTCCTTCAGAACTTGATTTTATCGGTCGCAAGATATTCAACAGAACCGGAAGGACCAGTGGGAATAAATATCGTCCTTGGACCCCCATGATAATATCTTCACGCTTATCAACAGTAAGAGTCCAGTTCCTCATCGTCATAACAATCAGGAAGAAATTGACGAATACAACAGCAATCATTACAAAGCGATCCGTACTGCAGAATATTTTTTTATTATTCTCATCGTTATAAAACAGAACAACGGACTGAAGAATGATGTAAAGCCAAAAACAAAATGGCCAAACATTAATCGAAAGAGCGCCAAGATTGTAACCTGCATAGGATTGAAACCAGAATGGCCCCATCTCCCAAATAGACTTAATAAAGACCTTTGCGCAATGCAGCGGCGCTCGCATCAAATCAAAAGAATCTGGCATGAAACTACCATGATAAAGAGACACGAACGCACAGCTCGCAACAAAAGCTATCGCAAAGAAGGAAAAGATGAACTTTATATAGCTGTCTGTTCCTTTAAGTTTTTTCCAGTGAATAAGATTCAAGAGTACCAACGGGAAAAACATTATCTTTGAAAGAAGCAGTAAAACGGATAGCAGTATTAACGCCAGCAGAGATCGATATGAGTACAACGAGTCCGCATAAATCTTAACAACTACAGCAACGTACAAAATGGCAACAATGTTTGCGACGGAATCAGCCGAAACAGACGCTTCCTGCTGCAATAAAATGGGATTTAGTAAAAAAATCAAAACAGCATTTTTACCAACTGGCATCAGTTTGATTATCCAATAAGCCGCGAAGCAATATATTAATCCAGCGCACACGCGCGAAACTGAAAGGGCCACAAAGGCATTGAAACCCGTTTGTTGCGCAAATCCTAGAATTACTCCCGGAATTAAATAAAGATGAGGGTAATAGCTCCCCAAATACGTATGGCACACAAAGACGCTAGACCAATCGGTAGGCTGAGTCATTGCATTAAAATAATCTGCGTACGATGAAGGAAACTGACCCAATTGGAAGCAAGAGACAACATCAAAGCCATTGCCGTTACGAGACAATAAGGCGGCCGCCTGCCAAATATGAGAAGCCTCGTCTGGAACATTAGCGGGCAGCATGAAAAGGCCAAAAGCAGTTACAGCGGGCACACCAATCACCACAAAGCAAATTGCGGGATTGTGCTGCTCTTTAATTAATAATAGGACACCAACGAACAAGCAGGCGATTAAGGGCAGAGCCGAGAGCCATAGCCCAGGCAATCCGATAGCGCTGGCTTTAAAGGCGCAATAGTAGAAAAATCCCAAGCAAAGAGAGAGTGCAGCTATAAGTGGATAAACGATAAACGTCAGAGCTTTTCGATAACTATCAGATAGTTTCAGATGACCAGTAAAGGTATCTAGATTCATAACTCTACAACTCCGTCTCGATAAATGTTCAACTTACGCCGGCATTGTTGCAGCGTCATAAAGAATTGCTTCTCATGCTAAGCGAATACAGGCTACAGACTATTGGAGCAAGCCACTTGGGCCAGAATTTTTGAAGCATAGTTTCATCCTCCGACCTCCTTGTATCATCTTTAATCAACGCCGTGGTCTCAGAGCCTTCATGAATTCGATGAAACATTAAAACCTCGGGAGAATAAACGAAAGATCCGTCGATTTTCGAGAATCTTTCCCATGCCTCCCAGTCCAAGTCACATTTCATGTCTGTCATAAATAACGGTGTCTGTAAGATGCTTAGATTAAATGTCACAGAAGGACAGCAGATGGCGGAACCGAACCTCAGGATATCCCTTTTATCCTTAACCGATGAAAGAGCGCCGTGGCGAGCAAACTTACGAAGTAAAATTCTCTTAATTTTCAGAATAAGGAGGTTTTCTTCATATACGCCATTTCTTATCTCACCATAATTAGAAAAGAAGATTAAAGGTCGATCCGCTTCTTTCATAGCCCGCAGCATAGTTTCCGTATAACTAGAGCTATAGATATCATCCTGATGAGCTATAGTCACAAGCTTTGTATTTGAATTCGCAATAGCACAATTCCAGTCATGAGATATGCTAGGCGACCCCTCGTTAACAATTACCGGAATCGAATAATTAGACGCTATACGATCAATATAGGAATTAGGAGTTGACGTCGATATAAGGATATTACTTCGGGTGCTTTGGTTCACTAAAGAATCTAAACAGTCAGACAAGTACGGAGACTCGCCGTATGCGCACAATACAAATGTATGATCTTTTGCCAAGCACATGGCATTACTCCCTATTTTTTGATTCAAGCTCTTTTTCAAGCAATGCAATTCGTTGAGTTAAGTTAGCAATTGCAGAAGATTGTTTACTTGACAGACATGCCATAGAAAGAACAATGCATATCAAAAATAAAAACCCTAAGACAAAAACAAAATTGGCTGGAGTCTGAAAACCAAATAAACTTGAAATGAAGTAAAGAGGTTGCGGAAAGAGGCCGCATACCAACAAAACCAATGCAAGAACAATCCAAAGAAGTGAATACTTGAGCTGAAGGCTATCCTTTAATACAAGACGCAGCACAAAACAAAGCAAAACTAAACAAGCAGTAATGACACCAAACTGTAAGGAAATATGCATAACAACCCGTCCTAATTCGAGAATGAAGAGATGATAATCGCCAAAGTAACCTTTATCATGTAATAAATGCTACTAAAACCAGAAATTGACGACTTTCCCCCCTGTCGTTCTTTCATTACGACAGGCACTTCTGTAACGCGAAGGCCCTTAACCATAGCCGCAACAGCAGAATCCGGCTCCGGATAGTCTACGGGATATTTTTTACAGAACAGATCTATGGCCTTAGATCCACATGCGCGAAAACCAGAAGTGGGGTCGCTAACACGAACGTGAGTTGTAAGATGAATTACCGCAGAGAGCCATCTAATTCCAAGACGCCTCAAGAAGGTTGACTTGAAGCCTTCAGATTCCTCAAGAAATCGCGATCCGATAACTAAATCAGACCCATTATTTATTTCATCAAGCAAGCGCGATATGTAATGGGCGTCATGCTGCCCATCACCATCAACTTGGATGTCTACATCATAGCCAAAGCGTTTGGCATATTTGTGTCCGGCTTGAACCGCGCCTCCAATGCCAAGATTCTGCGGTAAATCCAGGACATTAACCCCCGCATCGCGACAAACACGCAAAGTGTCATCAGTGGAGCCATCGTTAATAACTACATAATCGTATCCAGCTTCCTCCACAGAAGAAACCGTATCTAAAATGTTCGCCTCTTCATTAAAAGCTGGGATGATAACCAGCGCTCTTAATTCATGCATCATCTGAATCCTCAGTACAGAATATCAATCAAACAGCCCAAGTCGAACTGAAAAACCCTATCGAAACAAGGAGAGCGAATTTACAGTTCGGATGTGACAGATTGCTTCGCCTTCCGATTTAATAGGTTAATTATACAAAGGAAGGAAAATAATAATCCAAAACCGTATGCCACCAAGATAATGATATTGATGACATTTGCATCAGAAGCAAATACCGAATTCACAAAACAATAACGAGAAAGAAACACGGCCAACGCTAACGAAGCGGCACCAGAAATCGTGCCAATAATCGGTTTCCCAAATGCAATAAAGACATCAATAGTGAAAAAGTTCAAACCAGTGAATGCGGTAGCAACGAGTGCCAACGGAAGATAATCTGAGTGAAGGCCAACTTCTTTGCCATAAATAGCAGTAAGCACAGGTTCGCCTATGAAAGCACTAGCCATGGCACACATCGCCGTCAAAACGAATACGGAAACGAGCATCTTAATAAATACTAAGCGTAATCGGTGAGTTTCGTTTTCTCGCCACATTGCCGAAATAGGTCCAAGCAGGGGGGCATATAGATAAGATACGAGAGCCTGAATTACGGCAGTCGGAGTGGCAACGGCGGCATAAAAACCCAACGCCTCATTTCCATAGGAAAGGCCATAGAACTGTCTTGTTACGCTAACAACAGCCGTGCACGCAAGAGATGCAACAAAACCGGGAAAGCAGATACGCGACAATTTGATAAGGGAAGTAAAATCAAAATCAGGTATAACGGCACAAAACCGTTTTGTCATTCTAAAATCATATGTAAGCACAACAGCTATGGTAACAAAAGCCATTGAAGCAACGGCTATTACCAAGTTATCAAATAGCAACAAGCACAACGAAAAGGAGACTAGAACTCCTACGCCACGAACTATTTGAGAGATAGCCGCAATGTCCAATCTGTTGTTTACCTGATCCACACCGTGAAGAACATCGACAAATGAATCACCAGCTTTAAATAGGCAATAAACAGCAACAACTGCCCAATCGTTGAATGCAACAGAGACTAAACAATAGAAGAAGCAAATTACACAGGCAAGTATTGTTGCAACGATTCTATGAGCGATAAAATTCCCAGTCGTAAAATCAGAATAGCTCTCAGAAACCTGAACGGGGCGCGCTCTAAGCAAAACAATGGTCGCAAAAATATTACCAACAGACATAGCCACAGCAAGGCTACCAGACATGCTAATGTCGGAACCAAGTGTCACCACAAGAACAGTAATCAGCCAGTTGCAAATCAAATACGCCATCGAGCCGACGCTGTTCCAAACAAGACTCTGCTCAACAGAGAGTTCTTTCGTTTTTCTATTAGACACAATCACTCCAGCAGTGGATCATCAGGCCTTGTTGAATAAAAACAAAACGCGAAGAAGTAAATCAGAAATCAAAGTAGGTCGCAGACGCTTTGGGAAAAATGCTTTCCTAAGTCTTGAAATAATCCCATCATCATTGGTGAAAATATCAAGCTCATGTTTCTGCTCAAAACTAAGCTCATCATAAAACACCGCAGAAAAATGGCTTAACTTTTTACTCTCATCTTTCGATCTATCACCAAATAGCTCGTCCTTAAAATAGGTCTTTAAAAGATCAAAATAACGATTATCTCCAGACGTGACCGCAGAGGAATGACGAACATGTGAAGCCGTACAGACGGAATCAAACAATACCTTTCCAAATGCCGAAGCACACCGAATCAGCCAGCGATCATGCATTTCATTCCCTGGATCTACCTCAAGAATAAAGGCCCTGCAGGCAAGGCGATTAAATACTATCGTGAAGCCTAGTCCGGGAGTATAAAACAAGGTGTTATGAAAAGAGAGGTACTTGTCCTGCGGAGCCGACTCGCGTATCGTCTCGCCATCTTCGTTTACATATGAAAAGGAAGAAAAGTAGACAGTCGGCACCTTGTCTCCACTATTTTCAATTGCCCTGACTGCCCGTTCAATTTTATCGGTCTTCCAAATATCATCCTGATCGGCAAATGCATAGTAGTCATATTCGGGAACCCGTTTGATAATTTCATAAAAACTATTTGGGCACCCAAGATTACCGATTGAATCTTGAATTAAATGAATGCTGGAGTTTGACCGACAGTACCATTGTGCAATTTCAACAGTTTCATCCGTTGAACCATCATCACGAATATAGACGGAGCAATTAGGCCAAGTTTGCTCCAAGATACTATCAAGCTGTTTGGCCAAATACTTTCCGCCGTTATATGTGGGTAAAACAATGCAAACAGACTTGTCTTTGATTTTATCCATAATCCTATTTATTTCTTTGCGAGGCACGATATTTAAGAAATGCGGGAATCAACCCGCTGATCACTTTATAACGAAGCTGAGGAAAAGGCCTGGTTAGGAAATTAAAAGTCCGCCAAGCAAGAAAATAAGCGCCCCAACCATCTTCATCTTTCGCGTCCTTCCAGAACGTTTCTGATAAATAAAAGTGATACTCATTATTGAAGCGATGAGTATTCCCCCGCCGCCATGGCCTCTCTTCGCCGAGATAATGGACAACGATGGGCTTCGATCTTGCGGTATTAAAACTGTTTTCATCCGAAAAGCCCGGCATTAACGAGTTTAAGAATATAAACGGATAGTAATCAAAGATATTGGAATAATTGAACGCAGGGGATAAACTGCAAATCTTATCTTTAAGTACTGCATTTAGAGCATCTTGATCATTCGCAAACAAGCGTCCTGAGCGGCGCTCGCAATAATCCAATAATTGATCTTCGCAACAAGTTGATCTCCATTGCTTTAAATCAACGAGCAACACGCCAGCATTGTGGTACAGACAGCCATTTAAGTCTAAATCATTAAGTCGAGATGGGCCGACCGTTGGCTCGGGAACCATTCCAACCACGCAACCCTTAAGATCTTGATTCCAAAGAAGAGCAATATCCCCAAGAACAATCGTATCGCCATCGAGGTAAATAACTCTTTCGATCTCATTAGGTAGAAAATGTGCCATCAAAAGCCTAGCAAGAACTATTTCATTCCATCCCGATGTATCAAAATCAAACCCGAGAGCATCTTTGAAGTTCGAAATATCATAAAATTCAAGGTTTTGGTTGTATTCGGTCACCATCTCCTGGAGCAAACGCTGGTTATCCTCTGTAATGCCATTAGAGAAGACATGAAAAGTAATGTCTTGAATACCGGAATGATTTGAAACAACCGAGCAAATATTGGCGGCCAACTGTGGGACAAAATTGTTATCAACCGTATAAAGCAAATTCATGATTACCAAACTTCACCTTAATTCACCCAATAGAAATTAATGATGACGACTTAATGAAAGAGGCCGAAACGAAATCCTTACACAAAGGATAAAGTCTAGCACGGTTTGTCTCTTTCAAATAACTTGCAACTAAGGAGGGTGAATTGAGGGGACTACAACCCCATCAATTCACCCCCACTTCATTAGCGTTGGTATATAGGCAAATTGGATCTATATTTAGCTTTTCTCAACCAGCCTAACCTCAAGCGCTTCTAGATGCAGAGCCTCACCAGTTGTACCGGCACACTCGCCCGATTTAACCCAGTCTAGCCAACCTTTGCTTTGAACGTGTGCCCTATAGACAACGTCATAATGCTTGGCAAGATCTCCCGTCAGTTTTATTTCAACAGCCTCAACAGCAAGAGACTTCCCCGTAGTACCGGCAACCTTTCCATTTTTGACCCACTTTTGCCAGCCGATATTTTGAACGTGAGCTCGATACTCGATGCCGCCGGAATACCCTAGGTCAGGCTTGCTAATCGTCAACGCCTCAACAGCAAGATTTCGGCCAGTTGTGCCAACGGTCATGCCTTCGTAAACAGGCGACTGCCAACCAAGGTTTGAAACATGTGCCTTGATTGAAAACGCTCTCTGAATAGAGGGCTGACTCGTATCCCCAGGAGCGGGCGAACCCTTTTCGACCAAAACGACCTGAAATGCCTCTAGCCTCAAAACGAAACCGGTCGTTCCGGCAACTTGATCATTGCAGGCCCAACCGAGCCATCCCTTATCCTGAACGTGAGCTCGATAATAAACGTCATAGTGATTGGCCATCTCACCAGTCAGGCGAATCTGAATAGCCTGGACAGACTTGCTCTGGCCCGTAGTACCAGAAACTTTCCCCTCCTTCACATAGCCCTGCCAGCCATAATCGGAAACATGTGTCCTGTACTCCAATGCACCATCATAGGGAGCATTCTGCAGATTGAGAGTAATAGCCTCGACGGCTTTTGACTGCCCAACGGTACCGGAAGCATTTCCACCCTTAGAGGCCGATTGCCAGCCGTCATTTGAAACATGCGAAGTTGCCAAGACGTCAAGAGGGCCTCGTGACACCTTAACAACATCATAGCCCGACTCGCCCTTCTTGAAATAAGTCAGAGCACCGCTATTGTGCGAATAGATAGCAAAGTCGTAATTTACCGAAGCAAGTATGGAATCCGAAAACTCTACGAGATAGCAAGAGTCTCCCTGTTTGCAAAGGGATCTGATAGCAGCATCCGTGTCTTCGGTAATCGGAGAAGCAAACCAATCCATAATGGAATAATCGATGACGGCACCCGGCTTCAAGGCCTCGGCCTTTGTGGAATTCCAAAGTCCACCAGCAGCATCGGCACTGGCCGAGTTATACGTACTAGACCCATAACCAGACAGACCGATCTCCGGATTAAAGAAGAGGATCAGCTCTGCAGCGACGGAAGAATCGACATCGGTAATGCCAAGACGGTCAAGCTGTTCCTGCTTTTGGGGATACATACCCGTCGGTGTGTTTGGATGCCCCTTGTAATAATACAAATAGTCATCGCCATAGATAACTTCGGTCAAGTTGGCATAGTCGTCAAAATTCTGCTCGTAAGAAACGTACGTTCCAAGCAGCATCATTACCTTTTTGCCCTGCTGAGTCGCCGCATCAAAATAGCCATCGTTAAAGTTGTACAGCGCCTTAAACGCTTGGACTGTATCCTCTCCCCTATTCTGCAGGCTCGTAAGCATGCCCGAAACATTCACCTTCTTAACGCCGGGATCGGACGCGATCTTATTCGCAAAGGCATTATCGTCACCACTCGTAAACAGATTCGTTCGAGTCATCCACCACTGAGTGCCAGGCTCAATACTCAGCACGGCATACATAGAATCCCAGTGATCGTGATAATCGCTATACGACTTTGAGACCTCACCGGTTTCGTATTCCTTATTCTTGGCGGCGTTCCATAAAGTAATCAGCTCCGCTTGCTTAGAATCTGGATCCTTAACGTCAAAGGCTTCGTTGGTAAAGACATACGTGGCGGATCCATCGGACAACAGCCGAATGGAGTATTGGCCTGCGGGAATCTTGTTGGCGTAAATCATCCTATGGATCAACGAACAGGTGATGTCATTGATATACAGATTGAACTTTGCCTTGGGATTGATCTTGTAGAGAGCAGCGACATAATCCGCGAACGCCTGATAGCTCGAACTAGAAGCATTCTCCTCATGAGTCAGATACGGAAGACCGTACATCCCGGATGGAAGCGAGTTCCAGTTATAGGCACTTGGACGATCGAGCATTACAATTGACGGAACGGTCGTTCCAGCAGAAGAGGTACTGATATCCCAGAAAGATAGCGAATAGAGAACAACGGGGAAAGAAGCACTCAAAGGGGCAAGGTTGTACTCACTCGCAGAAATGCCAATTGACTGATGGTCCTCTTGAACGATGTTTCCGTTCTTCAAATACTGCAACGTAACGTCAAACGGACCATAATCGCTAAATTCAATTTCACTGGAGCTAGAGCCCAGATCTCCGAGTGCAATCGTGCTTGAGACGGAACGGGTGACCCTCCCTCCATACGACATGGAGCCTGCCACCTTTATCGAATCAGCGATCCCGAGTCGTTTTATATCCTCGATCTGCGGAATATTCAGGGTTACTTTAGTCGTCTCCCCAACCTGAGAAAGAGAGCAATTAAAGACATATGGGACATAGGCACCAGCAGTATCGCCGGGCGCCGCGTCACCCTTTTTTACAATGACGATCTGTATTGCTTCAACGGCATAAGACCAACCGGTGGTTCCCGCAGTCGACCCATTTGAAGTCCATCCAAGCCAGCCGAAATTAGAAGCATGAACGCGATAATACAGGTCATAAGAAGCCGCCCTGTTGCCCGTCAGCTTGAGCTCGACGGCTTCAATCTGAAGGCCCTTTCCCGTTGTGCCGGAGACGGCTCCATTAGAAACCCAATCCTGCCAGCCTTCATTTTGAACATGAGAGCGGTATTCGATACCAAGGTCTTCTGAATTAGGGAGGGAAACCCTGAGTGCTTCAAGCCTACGGGACTGGCCTGTTGTGCCAGAGGTCGAGCCATTCGATGTAAACGTCGGCTCCCAACCAATGCCTGAAATGTGAGATTTATAGCTGACGTCCGGGGCCGCCTCTTTGGGCTCCACGGTAGCATCAATCGAAGGCGCCGTTTCATCGGCTACAGCAGCAGTTTGATCCGAGGGGTCGGATTGGGTCTCTGGAACGGATTCATATTCGTTGGAACCAACATTTTGATCTGCCCAACAAGCCAAAGGGCTCAAAAGCAGCATCGTCATGAAGCAGGAAATCAGAACAATAAATGCTCTAAATTGCCTTTTCAAAAGAATCGCCTCCTAGATAGACGGTCGTCAATAACCATACTATCGGGAGTTAGCTTCATTAATGTCACCAATTAGGTGAACGAAGAAAAAGGAGCCTAATCCAACGGCAAGGGCCCTTTCCTGTTGCCAAGACTACGGCAACAGGAAAGGGCCCTCTAACAAGCTCTCACCGCTTACGGGAATAGTTAGTAGATTACCACCTTGGTAGCAAGGGGCACGTTATCCCAAATCCATTTAGCGCGATCAATGGGCAAACGCACGCAGCCTTGTGAAACATGCATTCCCATTCGGCTGTCCATGGGATTAAAAGTTCCCTGGTAGTACGGTATTGAATGGAACAGATAGTCACCGTAAAACTGCGTGTAGTAGTAGCAGGTATACCCATGTCCAAACGAGTAGCCCTTGCCGGTGACGGTATACTCACCCGTAGGCGTTGGAGTACTAGGGGCGCCGGTAGAGCAAGTCCAGTATTGAGCGTAACTCCACGACCCGCGCTGTCCACGAAAAACTCCAAGGCGGCATGCTTGCCTGTCAACCATAATGAGCCAGCTTGTGCTGCTCGAATATCTATTAGCTCGATTAAGCATAGTCATCATATCTGCCGGCAACAAGGGCTGGTCAGTAAACGGACGCGCAGTAGAACCGGGAGCACCAGCGCCCTTGGGAACAATCTTCACTTGAACAGACTCGACTCTGCAGCCTATCCTAGACGTACCCGCAGGCTGCCCATTTGAGGTCCAGTCGAGCCACCCAAAGTCTTGGCAATATGCTCGATACCAAACATCAAAGTAGTTCGATAAATCACCGGTCAACTTAATCTTAAGAGCCTTGATACGCTTTGCGCAGCCTACTGTGCCAGCGACATTCCCATTGGAAGTCCAACCTTGCCAGCCCACATCCTGTACATGGGCGGAGTACTCAATACCGCCTGATACGCTACTGGAGACATTCAACTTCAGCGCCTCAATAGCAAGCGATCTGCCGGTTGTGCCCGCAACACCACCGTTGCCAACGGGATTCATCCAACCAAGCGTGGCGACATGCGCCTGGAGCGTTAGAGCTGGAGCAGAGATAAATGCGGGCGCAGACGATGAGCCAGGATTCCCGCCCTTCGCGACAAGCTTAATTTGGACAGCTTCTATCTGGATATTTAACCCGGTAGTTCCAGCGGAATCGCCGTTTTTGGCCCAACCCAACCAACCATAACCAGCCGAATGAACTCGATAGTAGATGTCATACTGATTCGCGAGGGGACCATTAATGCGCAGCTCAAGAGCCTGAATGGCCAATCCTTGTCCAACGGTCCCAACATAACCGGCAGACCGCCATTCCTGCCAACCAATATTGGCAACATGAGCTCGTGCCTCAACCAGAGAATCATCATCCACACCGGCCAGCACCACATTCAGAGCTTGAAGCGAAAGCGATTTTCCCGTTGTGCCGGCATCCTGCCCATCTAAAACAGATGGAAACCACCCACGGCTAGCGGAATGGGCCTGATAAACAACATGAGCGCAATCGGCGGAAGTATCGGAAACAAATGCTCCGTCCGTTACTCCGGGAGCGCCACTGCCTTTACTGATAATCCTTACTTCGACAGCCTTAAGGAATGAACCCGGTATCGTTGCCCCCGCATCCGCGCCATTACACGCCCAGCCAAGCCATCCTTTTTTGGAGTCAAAACACCGGTACCAAACGTCATAGGCATTAGACAAATCACCAGTAAGAGTCAATCTCACGGCCTTCAAAGTACGGCCATCATTTTTAGAATTGAGCGCGGCACCGTCAGAAACAACTCCGCTCCATCCACTAAATTCATAGCAGCCTGAATAACCGATTGAACCTGAAGTCTCTTGATTATCAAACGAAATAGAAAGCGATGTTAAAGGCTCAGAGCCGCTCTCGGAACCCATTAAAATCGTTTTACCCTGCACAGTGCCCAAGCTATTGCCATTAAGGCCATACGAACTGCCACTCAGAACATCCGTAGCTCCAATAAAATGATTCGCTGTATCTCCAGGAGCAGAGCAGCCCTTTTCGACCAACATAACCTGAATACCCTGAATGGCGGCACCCTTCCCCACCGAGCCCGCAGGAGACCCGTTGGACGTCCAGCCCAACCATCCGCCCAATTTGGAAGCATACACACGGTACCAAATGTCGTAAGTTGCAGATATCTCGTCATTGAGCTTAAACTGAACGGACTCAACTGACCGAGACTGCCCGGTCGTGCCAACAGTACCTGAAGACCAGCTTTGCCAACCAATGCCAGAGACGTGCGCGCGAGAGGAAATAGAGCCTCCGTGGCCATACCAATTAACACTAAGCGACAGTGCCTCGATTGCATTTCTTGAGTCAATGACCCCCGATGTCTTTCCGTCCGCGACAACACCCATCCATCCAACATTGGAGATATGAGATCGATAGGAAACAGTAGGCGGTTCCTGGGAATGGTCCCTAAAGGCATCGCCTCGCGCTGGCGCATCTTGAGCATTTTTTGGAAGCACCTCTATCTGAATAGCTTCGATCTGATAAGCATAGCCCTGTGTTCCAGCAGGCTCACCATTTGAGGCCCAGCCAAGCCAACCAACATTTGCAGAATGAACGCGATACCAAATGTCATACGAGTCAGAAAGACCGCCCGACAAAGACAGCTTGATCGCTTCGATGGCTCGCGACTGTCCAACTGTTCCAGATGTCTGCCCGTTACCCACCGGCTGAGGCTCCCAGCCGATCCCGGAAATGTGTGATTGGACCGAAATGCTGTCATTCCCCAAAGGGGTGCCATCTTGTGAAAGCAGATTGATCTTGAGGGCTTCAACGCGCTTAGCACGACCTGTTGTGCCAGCCGTCATTCCATTTGAAACGGGAGCCTGCCAGCCAATATCCTGTACATGAGTCTGGTATGAAACAGAACCAAAGACAGCGGATACATCATTTTCGGGTTTCGGCGAATCAGTCGCATTGGAAGCAGACTCGCTAGAAACGGATGAGGGAGAATCATTGTCTGACACAGTCGGCTGCTCGACTTCAACCCCCTGCTGTTCATCATTTAGGACGAAACTCTCGTCTTCCGAGCTGCTGGCGGCGCTATTGGAATAATCAGTAGACTCCGGCTGCACCGGTAAAGAATCAGCCCAGACAGAAAGGGGCGTCAGAAGACAATGAAGAATCAGTAATGGCGTCATTGCCGTTGCTAGCAGTCGTTGCGTCTTTTTCATTCGACTTCCCCATCAATCGACCATCTTTAGCATCAGTATTTATCGTTTCGGCAATTGCTTAAATACCGAAAACGTGAATGGCACTTAAATAGAAACGAACGGACCGTTGCAAAACGACCCGTTCGTTTTTAACCAGAGTAACTGCTAGAACCTGTGCGAAGGCATGACTTTCGATCAGCTATGCAAGCGGCACGTTGTCATACCAACCCCACTTTGGCTTATATGAGGTGGAATAATAATCCAACCAGTACGCCATATCGAGCGTCCTGATCTGACCGACATTATCCATAACCTGGTTATTGCCAATATAGAGACAAACGTGACCGTAAATGCTGCCCATGCGGGTATGCGTATGCGAAGGAACGGCAATGACCATTCCAACTTTCAGCTGAGAATAATCGGTGAATTTACAATAATCCCAGTAGTAATCGCAGGCATCTGTATGGACGTTCCTAAATCCGGCACGCTCGTAGATATCTGCAATCCACTCGGAGCACAATCCCGGGCCAGGAGACGGTACCTGTCGGGCAAGATCAACAATCTTCTTCTGCATAGGATTTGCAAACGCAGAAGGCTGCCCAAGCAAACATGGCGAAACGGTGCTCCCGGGGGCATTGGCGCCCTTCCTTGTAAGTCGAACTTGAACAGCTTGGACATGCGTCCCATAGCCAGTGCTACCGGCAACGGCACCATTTTTAGTCCAACCAAGCCAGCCGACATTATCGACATGGACCCTATACCAAACATCAAAATAGGTTGCTAAGTCACCAGAAAGAGAAATTTTAATAGCCTCAACCGAATTAGATTCAGCGGTAGACGAAAGCTGCTCCCCGTTTGTCTTGCCAGAAGTCCAGCCTACATTCGAAAGATGCAGTTGATAAGCAATCCCGCCGGCAACAGATGAAGTAGTTTTAGCCGAAAACCCGGTGATGGGAATTCCCTGACCGGTCGTACCGGACACCTCTCCGGCAGGGACATAATTCTGCCAAGCACCTTTCACCTGAGCGGAATACGTCACCGTAGGTATTTCAAGATGGGGATAGCCCGATGTATCAGGATGGGAGGTACCCTTCTTAATGAGCTTAATCTGAACAGCCTCGAGAGAGCATGACATACCGGTGGTGCCGGCCTCCTCGCCGTCCTTGGCCCAGGCCATCCAGCCGATGTTGGAGGCGTGCACGCGGTAGTAGACGTCGTAGTCCTTGGCGAGGGAGCCCGTGAGCCTCAGGCGCACGGCCTCGACGGCGCGGCCCTGGCCGGTGGTGCCGCCCTCGGAGGCCGAGGGGGTGTCCCAGCCCTGCCAGCCGACGCCCGAGACGTGGGCGTCGATCTGGACGCACGAGCCGTCTGAGTAGTCGGAACTGTCGAGCGAGAGCTTGAGGTCCTCGAGGGCGAGGCCGCGGCCTGTGGTGCCGGCGGTCGCCCCGTCGGACACGGCGCCCTGCCAGCCAACGTTGGAGACGTGGGCGCGGTAGGTCAGGGACATGGGCTTCTTCTTGAAGGCGTAGTCGACGTTGGCCCCGTCGGACGAGGGGGCGGCGTCGCCCTTCTTGACGAGCCTGATCTGGACGGCCTCGACGCTCCTGCCGAAGCCCGTGGTGCCGGCCTCCTCGCCGTCCTTGGCCCAGGCCATCCAGCCGATGTTGGAGGCGTGCACGCGGTAGTAGACGTCGTAGTCCTTGGCGAGGGAGCCCGTGAGCCTCAGGCGCACGGCCTCGACGGCGCGGCCCTGGCCGGTGGTGCCGCCCTCGGAGGCCGAGGGGGTGTCCCAGCCCTGCCAGCCGACGCCCGAGACGTGGGCGTCGATCTGGACGCACGAGCCGTCTGAGTAGTCGGAACTGTCGAGCGAGAGCTTGAGGTCCTCGAGGGCGAGGCCGCGGCCTGTGGTGCCGGCGGTCGCCCCGTCGGACACGGCGCCCTGCCAGCCAACGTTGGAGACGTGGGCGCGGTAGGTCAGGGACATGGGCTTCTTCTTGAAGGCGTAGTCGACGTTGGCCCCGTCGGACGAGGGGGCGGCGTCGCCCTTCTTGACGAGCCTGATCTGGACGGCCTCGACGCTCCTGCCGAAGCCCGTGGTGCCGGCCTCCTCGCCGTCCTTGGCCCAGGCCATCCAGCCGATGTTGGAGGCGTGCACGCGGTAGTAGACGTCGTAGTCCTTGGCGAGGGAGCCCGTGAGCCTCAGGCGCACGGCCTCGACGGCGCGGCCCTGGCCGGTGGTGCCGCCCTCGGAGGCCGAGGGGGTGTCCCAGCCCTGCCAGCCGACGCCACTTACATTGGCGTTAATTTGCACAGAGCCATCTTCAACGGGATTCAAGATGCTGACCTTAAGATCCTCCACTGATTTAGACTGCCCCGTTGTGCCAGCCGTAGATCCGTCGCGCTTGCTGCTCATCCAGCCAATATTCGAGACATGCGCCTCATACTGAATATGCATCTTGCTGTCATCTACGTTGAGAAGAGAACCGTTGAAGCAGTAGTTCATGTCACAGCGTCCGTTGACGCCCGGGACATTGCCACTGCTTGAATACTGCCAGAAACTGTAGCTGCCAGCATAATCGCAACGCCAATTATATTGAGCGACCCAATGGTCATAACCGCTCAACGACGGAGAATTCAGGTAGTTGTTAAGCCAGTTAAGGTTCGCATAGATACCCGACTTAAAGCCAACGGCCTCCATACGGTTGCAAAAAGCCTGCGCAATCTGGGTAAGCTTATCCTTGCTGAAATCCGGATCTTGCAAGATATAGCTATCCTCAAGATCATAATAAACGGGAAGCGACGGATGATGGCCGCCGAGCCAAGCAAGTGTCCTGTCGGCCTCTTTATTGGCATCCTCTACAGAACGGGCATAGGAGTAGTAATACACGCCATAAGGAATGCCGAGGCGTTCACATTCAGCAGCGTTCCTTTCAAAAGAATCGTCAGGTTTTCCGTAAACCGGACCGACCTTGAGAATGGCAAAATCAATCCCCGCGGCCTTAACCTTATTCCAATCAACAGTTCCTTGATGATTGCTGACATCGATGCCGCGCGCAACAGCGCCATTGGGCAAAGGATCGTCAGTTAAAGACTGCGCATCGATGTCGCCATTGTCAGAATCGATAAGCACGCCGTTTTCGAAACGCCAAGAGTTCGGTTCCAAAGAGTCGGCTTCGCAGGAATTCATTTCAGTGGAATCATCGGTTGGGGCTTCACCGTTTGACTCGTCAACACGAGACTCTTCGATGCCAATTCCAGGCTGTTCGCCTGAATCAGAGTCTACACCCCCATCAGGACGAGCAGCATTTGCATCGTCACCATACCATTCGGTTACACCCTGAGAACCCGAGGCATCGTCCTGCGCTCCCTGAGAGCTTGCACCTTGAGATTCGTACTCGTTCGATGTTTGCGAGACCGACTGCGAAGCAGCGGCGGCCTGGACCGACAGCGCATACGCGCTGTAAGGCTGAATGATTTGCGACCAGCCCATCAATAGCGTACAAACCAAAGCAGCAGACGCTTTAAGACGTTTCATGCATATCCCCCGAGACAGTAACCACAGATAAAGAAACGAATACTAGCTATATTACCGCACTTCCATACAGGCATTTAAAGCTTAGGAAAGCACCAGTTAGCACACAGTCAAAAAGAGGCGCTCCTGCAACGGAGCGCCTCAACAGACTCTATGCGAAAGGCCTAGCGGCACCGATTACACGACCTGGAGCATTGACCGAGCGCTCGGTCACACCGATCCCAGGCCACGAATCAATGATTCGACCGTTTCCGATATAGATTCCAATATGGCCCTGGTAGTAGACCACATCTCCCCTCTGCATAGCAGAAGTGCTAACCGGCATAAACGTGTTGTTGCGATACCAATTCATGGAGTTGTAGGTTTGCTCGGGCAACCAACGATGGTTATACGGGTTATACCAACCCATATCCATGCCAGTCGCATACAGACATTGCAGCACTAAGCCCGAACAATCAACCGCATCCCCCGGCCAAGAAGACCAAGGCTCGATATAACGCGTCCCGATATATTCACGAGCACGCTGGACGAATGCGTTGATGCAATCCTGTCGCGAAGCGTTGTAAGGAATTCGAGAAGGCGTGACATACGTAAAGTAACCGGTGCAATACGAAGGAAGCTGCACGCTATTGCAACTAACCTTTGGATAAGATCCCGGGGTCTGATACCCCATATAACGATAGGTCTCAAAATACGAATCAGACGTAGAGCCTGGTGCGGAAGCGCCCTTGGGAACAATCTTTACCTGCAATGCCTGAACAGGAATGCCAAGCTTCGTGGTGCCCGCCGGTGATCCATTTTTGGTCCAGCCAAGCCATCCGTAATTTGACACGTGGACGCGATACCAGACATCAAAGTAATTCGAAACGTCACCAGTCAAATTAATCTTCACAGCTTGGATTTGTTGTCCCTGTCCAATGGTTCCCGCTGTGGCTCCATCTGAGACAGCAGATTGCCAGCCGATATTGGATACGTGGGCGGAATACGAAATGCCACCGTTCATGGAACTATCGGAAAGGGACAGTTGCATTGCTTCCATGGCACGGTTCTGCCCAACCGTTCCGGCAACACCGCCATTGCCAACAGACGCTTGCCAGCCAAGACCGGAGCAATTTGCCTTAGCGGATAGCCCAGGAAGCTGGATCAACGCAGCATGATCTTGAACGGGAGCGTCGGACGAACCCTTGGCAACCAACTTAATTTGAATTGCCTCGGCCTGCTTAGACAGCCCAACGGTGCCAGCTGCGGCGTCATTTTTAGCCCAACCAAGCCAACCATAATCCGCCGCATGAATACGGTAGTAAATATTGTATTTTGACGAGTCGTTGCCAGTGAGCCTTAATTTAACCGCCTGAATTGCGAGGCCCTTGCCAACAGTGCCAGCATAGGAAGCACCCGAAACGTATGGCTGCCAACCGATATTCGCAACGTGTGCTGACACTTCAACGGAGGCATCGATGCCCTGCGTCGAAATATACAACGCCTGCAGAGAACGAGACATGCCCGTCTGGCCGGCAGTTTCGCCATTGCCAACGGGAGCCAACCAGCCCGCAGAAGCAACGTGCGCCTGGGATACAAGACCGATTCCCGACGTTTCGGTAAATGCATTACCGGTAGAACCAGGGGCAGGTTGACCCTTACGAACAAGTGCAACATCTATGCCGCACAAACCGGAAGAACCACCAGAAACGCCACATGCCTGACCATTTGACGTCCAGCCCGTCCAGCCATTACCGGAATCGTATACTCGATACCAAATGTCATAATTGGCAGCAAACTGGCCGCTCAGCGACATTTTTATCGCTTTAATGGGTGCGCCGGATACCGCCTTGGCGGCGCCGCCATCCGATTCGGAAGCACCCCAGCCTGAATATGCATCCATAACGGCATAGGAAATTGACCCGTCATCAGTTTGGCCTGCAACGCTTAAGGCAATGGAGTTCAGCAGTTTGGCGCCCTTGCCTCCAATCGTAGCCTTTTGACCAGAAGATAAGCCAAGACTCTCCCCAGAAACGGCGGATCCGGAAACCGCAACAGCATCTAGATCGCCGATAAAGACCTTGCTCGAAGAGCCAGGCGCTGCTCCGCCTTTCTCCACAAGGATTACCTTTACCGCTTCGATAGCCTTGCCTTTACCGGCAGAACCAGCGGCAGCTCCATTACAAGCCCAATCGAGCCAGCCTACACCCGAGACATGAGCACAGTACCAAATGTCATATTTTTCAGCTGCCTCACCGGTTAGACGAATCTGAACGGCTTCGAGACGCTGAGACTTACCAGTCGTTCCACAGTGCCCCTCAGACCACTGTTGCCAGCCGACATTAGAAACATGGCCACGAAGCTCAATGGAGCCCGAGTGACCATACCAGCCAAGCTGAGCCTCAAGCGCCTCCATGGGGAGGCCCCTACCAGTTGTCCCGGCAACAGATCCGCCGCCTACGGGCGACATCCAACCAATATTCGACGTATGTGAGCGAACAGTGATTGAGGCAGGTTCATCGCTACGGCTCTTAAAAGGACAGGCGGTGTCGCCCGGGGCGGGGTCGCCCTTGGGCAGGACCGCGACCTGGACGGCCTGGACGGCGCGGCCGTAGCCCGCCGAGCCGGCGTCGGCGCCGTCGCACGCCCAGCCCAGCCAGCCGAACTCGGCGGAGTGGACGCGGTACCAGACGGTGTAGCGGGCCGACAGCTCCCCGGACAGCCTGACCCTCAGGGCCTCGACGGCGCGGGACTGGCCGGTCGTGCCGGCGGTGCCGCCGTTGCCGACGGCGGCCTGCCAGCCGACGTTGGAGACGTGGGCCTCGACGGATATGGCATTTGCAATCTGTTCTTGAGAGGTGGCTCCATCCACTTCAAGTGAGATTTTTAGTGCCTCAAGATTCAAGCCCCTACCCGTGGTTCCGGCAACCTTACCCGAACTAACCGGATCCATCCAGCCAATATTCTGCACATGGGCAGAAACACTAACGTTTTTGACGGTGAGCTGATCGTTGGAGGCAGAATCAGCGGCAGCGGCTTCGTTAGTCTCCCCCGATAAGACCTGCTGCGCGTCTTGAGGCTCGCTATCTACGGAGCCAGCATCCGATTCTTGCCCCCCAGAGATAGGCTCAGCTTGATTGGAAGTAGAGCCTTCAAGATGAAAGCTGTTTGAATCATCAGATCCGTCAATTGAATAATCGGCATATGCAGCAGTCACGGCCCATGATTGACTCATGAACAGCGCGATAACCACAAGTATAGAAACGGACACATCTAAGAGACGCTTCACGATTCCACCTTCCTTCGACTTCGACGGCGCCTATTTAATGACGACCGCCTGAGCTCCTCTTTGCGAGTATAGCGAAGCAATGCGCTGAGCTGAGTTAGAGACATAGCCAGCGAGTGAATCAGCAATGTAAACGGTACCTAGGGAGCGATTAAAGCCTCTTAAGACAACGGTGTGAGAGTTGGTATAGGTTCTATAAACCCTTCCGCCGTAAGCCTGAGTCGCATAGCAACTTCCCAGGTTTTGCATACCTATCGTTGACCAAATAATAACGGGATGTCCAGCTTCCAAGTACGAATAAAGGTCATAGAAACCAGTACCGGTCACATCGTAGGCTCGCAAACTACTACCACTGCTAATCAAGAAAGAATTCGCGGTGTTGGTCAGTCCGGGAGCAGATATGCAGTTTCCATTCGAAGCGCTATGAGGATTGCCCCAAAACGCCGTAACAAAATCCCAACTGCTCCTAGGCATATACGCGTCTGCAATGACGGTTTTACCCAAACCAAATCCGTAATAGTTAAGCGCATTGGTCAATGCAACGGACTCGCAGCCAGTCGGAAGCTCGGGGTTCTGCATTGTACAAGGGACGTTGAGAACAACCGAATTCGGATGCAATGGGCGGTCCCTGTACGCGCCGTCCGTCGGGCCCGGGGCCGCCGAGCCCTTCGC
>NZ_QRJA01000023.1:0-38980 GCF_003471405.1 Collinsella sp. AM20-15AC | reverse complement strand
TCCAAGTTTCGGGGCGCAGTTCACTGTCCCCTTTGTGGTGGTTTTGGAATTAAGCCTGAAAGGTGTCGCGGTCGGGGGCGAAGGACTGCATGGCCGCGATGGTACGGTCGAAGAGCTCGGGGAGCTCCCAGCCCAGCATCTCGGCACCCTGCGTAATCACGTCGCGCGAGCAGCCGGCGGCAAAGCGCTTGTCCTTGAACTTTTTCTTGAGCGACTTGGTCGTAAAGTCCATGACGCTCTTACTCGGACGCATGATGACGGCAGCACCGATCAAGCCGGTGAGCTCGTCGCAGGCAAACAGGATCTTTTCCATCTGCAGCTCGGGCTTGGGCAGCGAGGTGTTGAAGTCCGACGTGTGCGTCTGAATGGCGCGAATGAGATCGGGAGAGGCGCCCTCGCCTTCAAGGATCTCGGCCGCATAGATGGTGTGGTTCATGGGGTCGTCCTCATGCTCCTCCCAATCTAGGTCGTGCAGCAGACCGACGATGCCCCAAAACTCCTCGTTCTCGGGGTCGAACTCGCGCGCAAAGTAGCGCATGGTGCCCTCGACCGTTTCGCCGTGGGTGATGTGGAACGGGTCCTTATTGTGCTCGTTGAGCAATTCGAACGCACGGTCGCGGGTGATTCCGGCGGAAAGTGGCTCTGCCATAAAAGACTCCTTGTGCTCGCAGGTATCGCTAAGAATGAATACTACTAGAACGACTAGAACGAAAAAACCACCACAAAGGTGCCTGTCCCCTTTGTGGTGGTTTTGGCGCGGATGGGTTAGTTGAGGGCGGCTTGGGCTAGGCGGGCTTCGGCGTCCTCTTCGGTGACGCCCAGGGCCACGGCGAACTCCTCAATGGAGCGGCGCTTGGCCTCCTTGAGTACACGCATATAGTAAGAGCTGGGCTTTTTATCAGCTTCCTCGGCCTGGCGAATGCGGTGCATCATGGTCTTTGCCACGCGGACCGTCTCGGGCGCGCCCAGCTTGAGCTGCTGCTTAAAGTGCGTCTCCTCAAGCGAGCTGTTACGCTCGGTAAAGGTGTCGCACTCCAGCTCGTCATAGTGGCTCAGCAGGTGCTCGGCATCTTGTTGGGAGATGGCGGCATGCAAACGATCGGCCTGCGCCACGGGGTACATGAGGATCGTCTGCGCATGTCCCTGCTTGGTCTCGAGCAACAGCATGGGCTGCGGCGTGTCGTCCCTAAAACCGACGACGGTGCAGACTCCCTGACCCGGATGAATGACGTGTTGACCGATTGAGAACATGCTACCTCCAACTTATACGAATTTACGTATGTCTAGAATAACACGCTGACGTGCGCAAATCCTCGCTTTATGCAGGAAAAGCACACAACTCTGATAGGTAAGAGTATTCGATAAAAGACACAGCTCATTCACACCTTTATGCATTTTCAACGCGTGCATAATCTGCAGGCAGACCGGCATCTTTGAGTGAGTCCATGCAAGCTGTAGTCAATTTTGTGCATATGCAATTTCGATTGGCTTTACCCTGCGACAGTGCCCGTCGCTTGTGATAGAGTGCTACAAACTCTGGCTTTTGCCCTACGAGTGACCAAGAGCTCGGGGGCTTTAACACAAGGAGGATCTATGCCCGAGAAGATTGAAGAGCTGGTACGCGCTGCGCTTGCTGCGGCCCAGGAGGCCGGCGACCTTTCCGCATTTGAACTTGACGATTGCGCTATCGAGCGACCGGCTGACACTTCTCATGGCGAGTGGACCTCCACCATGGCCCTGAAGTCCGCCAAGCTGGCCCACTGCGCCCCGCGCAAGATCGCCGAGGCCATCGTTGCCCATATGCCCGAGGATCCCGCGATCGAGAAGGTTGAGATCGCAGGCCCCGGTTTCATCAACTTCTACCTCTCCGTTGCCGTCAAGAATGCCATCTTTGGCGAGGCTCGCGAGAAGGGCATGGACTTCGCTAAGTCCAACGTCGGTGGTGGCCTGAAGACCCAGGTCGAATTCGTTTCCGCCAACCCCGTCGGCCCCATGCACATTGGTCACGGCCGCTGGGCCGCTCTGGGCGACTCCCTTTGCCGCGTCATGGACCACGCCGGTTACGACATCCAGCGTGAGTTCTACATCAATGACCACGGCTCTCAGATGAACACCTTCGGCAACTCCATCAGCACGCGCTATATGCAGCTTGCCGACATCATCGCCAAGCAGGGCGTTGATATCGACGAGGCTCACAAGCTGCTGATCGCCGACCGTGACGCCTTTGTTGCCGACGAGAACGACGAGCACCCCGAGACCCATCCGTATCAGGACAACTTTGCCGAGACCTTGGGCAAGGACTCTTACGGCGGCGACTACATCATCGACGAGGCCGCCGAGTTCTGGCGCACCGACGGCGACAAGTGGGTCGACGCCGATCCGCAGGAGCGTATGGAGAGCTTCCGTGAGCGCGGCTACGTGAAGATGGTCGACAACATGCGCGACCTCTGCCACGCCGTCAACTGCGACTTTGACCGTTGGTACTCCGAGCGCTCGCTGTATGTGAAGGACACCGAGGGCGAGACCGCCGGCACCTCCGCCGTCGACCGCGCTTTTGAGAAGCTCGACAAGATGGGCTACCTCTACACCAAGGACGGCGCCCTGTGGTTCCGCTCCACCGATCTGGGCGACGACAAGGACCGCGTCCTGATCAAGTCCGACGGCGAGTACACCTACTTCGCCTCCGACGTCGCCTATCACTGGGATAAGTTCCAGCGCGTCGACCACGTCATCGACATCTGGGGCGCCGACCACCACGGTTACATCGAGCGCGTCCGCTGCGTCTGCGACGCTCTGGGTTACCCCGGCAAGTTCGAGGTTCTACTGGGCCAGCTCGTCAACCTGCTGCGTAACGGCAAGCCCGTCCGTATGTCCAAGCGCAAGGGCACCATGGTGACCCTTCAGGAGCTCGTCGACGAGGTTGGCTCCGATGCCGCTCGCTACACGCTCATCTCCAAGAGCTCCAACCAGATGGTCGACTTCGACATCGAGGCCGTTAAGAAGCGCGACAACTCCAACCCGGTCTATTACGTGCAGTATGCTCACGCCCGCGTGTGCTCCATCCTGCGCCGTGCCGCCGACGTTACCGCCGAGCAGGCCGACGAGATGGGCATGAAGGCCGTTGCCGCCAAGGCCATCGGTGAGAACGTCGATTACTCGCTGCTGACCGACCCGACCGAGCTCGCCCTTTCGCGCAAGCTCAACGAGCTCACCGACCTGATCGCCAGCTGTGCTCGCGATCGCGCCCCGTTCCGTCTGACCCACTTTGCCGAGGAACTCGCCGGTGACTTCCACAGCTTCTACGCTGCCTGCCAGGTGCTGCCGAGCGAGGGCCGTCCCGTCGACCCCGAGCTTTCGCGTGCCCGTCTGGCCGCTTGCGATGCCGTCCGCGTGACGCTCGCCCTGGTGCTCACCCTCGTTGGCGTTTCCGCGCCCGAGCAGATGTAACCTGCGGGTCATTTGACCGTGTAGGTTTGGTTTAACTGAGCCCTATAAGCCCGATCTCCCACGGAGGTCGGGCTTTTTTCGCAAATGCCGACGTATTGACGAATTTGGAACTGCTGGAAATACGAAACTATGCCGGTTTACTACGATGAATTGGGAATTTCCAACCACGCCGGCTTTTCGCAAAAAAGCGCAAGGCATCTACCTGCGGTTTTAGTTCAACATGTTTCGGAGTGGTCGCGGTTGATCGATTCGTCGTAGTAAACCGCCATAGTTTTGGCGGAGGCAGTCTGATTTGTGGGTGGTAGACCAAAGAGTGTCCCTTTTGACTAGTCGTTTAAGAACGCCCCTAATGACTAAGTTGCAGGTGGCGGCGGTTGTGTTACACTAACGCTGCGTAGTTGACGCAATCATCTCGATACAGATCAATGATGTCCGTCGTTTTGAACGGAACTAGACTGTTTAGCCGCCCTGAAGGTTTATGCAGGGAGCATGTGATCACAGGGCTTGAAAAGAAAGTTGAGCAAACACTGTGTCTGATCAACAGCAAGAAATCGAAATAACGACGACGCAAGCCGCTCCCGCTGCACCGGTTGCGTCGGACCAGGTCGCGGCGCCCGCGCAAGCCTCGGCTCCCGAGACGCCTAAGGCTGCTTCGACGCCTGCGCCTGCAACTGGTGAGGAGGCTGCTCCGGCAAAGCCCAGGCTCGCGCGCCGCACGGCCAAGCCTGCCGCTGACGGCGAGGAGGTCACCAAGCCCAAGCGCCGTACCACGCGCACGACGCGCGCCAAGCGCACCGTTGCAGCTGACTCCTCGGTGCCGATTTCCGATGAGGTCGCGCAGGCACGTGCGTTGGCGCAGATTAGCGAGGCTCAGGTGGTGCGCGCCCGCCGTCGTGCTGCCGAGCGCGAGGCCGCGGCTCTGACCGAGCTTGCAGCTCCGTCTGTGCCCGAGACGCCTGCCGCCATCGAGACCCCTGCCGCCGACCTGCCGACCGAGAAGCCGGCACCGCGCACACGCCGCCGCACGGCTGCTAAGGCCGAGCAAGTTGCGGAACAGGTAGCCCCCGAGCTCACTGAGGCTTCGGTCCGTTCCGCGGCAGGGGAGGGCGCATCGCCTGCTGAGCCCGCTGTGCCTGTCGAGGCCAGCGAAGTTCCCGTTGTCGATCCGGCTTTGCGCCCGCACCGTCGCGGTCGCAAGCCCAAGGCCTTCGTCGAGGCAGAGAAGGCCGCAGCCGCAGCCGCCGCCGCTCGGGATGCTGCGGCGACCGCCGAGTCTGCAACCGCTGCCGATGCACCCGTCCAGGATGCTACGACTTCCGAGGCCGCTCCCGCCGATGCCGAGCCCGCCGACGTCCGTCCCGGTCGCAGCCGTCGTACTGCTGCTAAGCGCACGTCCAAGGCCAAGGCTGCCAAGAAGGGTGCGTCCGAGGATTCTGCCGAGACGACCGCCGATGCGTCGACTGATGTCGCCAAGGCCCAGGACGTCGAACAGCCTGCGTCCGAGAAGCCCAAGCGCGGTCGTAAGAAGTCCGTTAAGGCCAAGGCGTCCGAGCAGCAGGATGTCGAAGCGCAGGTTGATTCTGGCGCCGAGGCCAATGACGCCGCCGCGGCCAATGTTGGCACCGCCGCAACCGATGGTGCCGCCCCCGCTGAGGGCGAAGACGGCACTCGTCCCAACCGTCGCCAGCACAAGCGCAACGACGAGCGCAACGAGCGTAAGGACGACCGCAACAACGACCGTCGCAACCGCCAGCGCGATCGCAAACAGCGCAACAAGGAGCGTAATGCCGCTCCCACCGAGCCCACGCTTTCGCGCGAGGAACTCGCGGCCATGAAGGTCGCTGAGCTGCGCGAGAAGGCTAAGGAGTTCGAGATCGAGACGACCGGCAAGAAGAAGGCCGAGCTCGTCGAGGAAATCTACGTCACCGCTGCGAAGGCCGAGGGCTTCCGCGACATCAAGGGCATTCTGCAGATTCGCCCGGACAGCTCCGGCATCATCCACGCCCATGGCTACATGAAGTCCAACGACGACGCCTTCGTGCCCGCCTACCTCATCCGCTCCGCGCGCCTGCGCACGGGCGACGTCATCGAGGGCTCGCTGCGTCCTTCGCGCGGCGGCGACAAGCGCGCCGGCCTCGCCAAAATCACGACCGTCAACGGTCTGGACCCCGAGCAGATTCGCAACCGTCCCAAGTTCGGCGACCTCACCCCGGTCTATCCCAACGAGCCGCTGCGCATGGAGCACGGCAAGGACTCTATTACCGGCCGCGCCATCGACATCGTGTCACCGATCGGCAAGGGCCAGCGCGGCCTGATCGTGTCCCCGCCCAAGGCCGGCAAGACCACGATCCTCAAGAAGATCTGCCAGTCTATCTCGATTAACAACCCCGAGGTGCACCTCATCTGCCTGCTCGTCGACGAGCGCCCCGAAGAGGTCACCGATATGCAGCGTTCCATCAAGGGCGAGGTTGTGGCGTCGACCTTCGATATGCCTGCCGACAACCACACCCGCGTGGCAGAGCTCGTCATCGAGCGCGCCAAGCGCATCGTAGAGCTGGGTGGCGACGTCGTGGTGGTGCTCGACTCCATCACGCGCCTCGCCCGCGCCTACAACTTGGCGGCGCCCGCCTCGGGCCGCATCCTTTCGGGCGGCGTCGATTCGGCGGCCCTATATCCGCCCAAGCGCTTCCTGGGTGCAGCCCGCAATATCGAGAACGGTGGCTCGCTTACCATCCTGGCCTCTGCCCTCATCGACACCGGTTCCAAGATGGACGAAGTCATCTTTGAGGAGTTCAAGGGCACCGGCAACATGGAGCTTAAGCTCGACCGCGACCTGGCCGACCGCCGCATCTTCCCGGCTATCGACCCCGTTGCCTCCGGTACGCGTAACGAGGACCTGTTGGTCGACGAGCAGATGCGTCCGTTTGTCTTTGGTCTGCGTCGCATTCTTGCCGGCATGAACAACACCGAGCGCGCAGCCGCATCGTTTATCAAGGGTCTTAAGGGCACCAACACCAACCAGGAGTTCCTGGTGCGTTCGGCCAAAAAACACAGCGACTACGAGCAGACGTTCTAGGTTGTCATCCACGCGCAGCGATAGTCATCAATGCGATAAAGGGTCGGGGCTTTGAGCCTCGGCCCTTTTCTATAGCGCCGCTCCGCGCTTATTTTTGACCGTAAGACCGACGAGCAGCAGGTTTCCCGTTTCAATCCGACATCGTCGCTTGCAATCGGCAGGGTGGTTTCGCATAATAACTTTTAAGCTTCGCGACGGAAAACGCAGATGAAACGAACCATATACCGTTGCTTTGGGGCATAGCCCCGCTTCATCTTCTCTCGCGCAGCCAACTGAATGATGCGATTTGGGTGCTGGAAGATGGGGAGAGCTCATGGCTTCTTCTGATGCAACACAACGAGCAGTCCTTGCCGGACTTTCGTGCGGGATCGGCCTTGCCGCTCCCGTGGTTATGTATGCCGCGACGCTGCCGTTTTCGTCGGTGAACGAGACGGTCGTGGCGGGTGCAGTTCCCTTCGCCGTGGGCGCGGTGGCGGGCGTGGGTATCTATGCCGCCTCGCTGGGTATCTCCGAGTATCGTGCGCAGCGTGAAGAGCGTCTGTTCCAGCCCGATGCCATGGGCGGTGTCGCCAATCTCAATCAGCATCAAAGCGAGTTCAAGACCGCCTCGATTCCAGCTCAGCAGCAGGATGCGATTCCGTACGCTGCGGCTTCTGCTTCTCAGGCTCAGTCGGAGCAGTCTACCTCGGCATTCCTTTCCGGCCTGACTGGTGCGTTCCAGCGCCGTCATGCCGATGATGGTGTCCCTACCATCGCTCGAGCCGCAGATGCTATGGACGAGGCCGAGGCTTGGTCCATGATCGACAGCATGCTCGACGACGATTCGCCGGTGAGCTGCGACCCTGCACGCTCGCGCGACGTCTATCAAGTCGCCATCGACGAGCTCACCAACGGCGGGCAGACCGGCTCCTTCAATCGCGATGATATCGCCGCCGCGGCACGCGCCGTGTCGGGCTCCCAGGCCGCCCCTGCGGGCAGCACGGCGGCTTTCGTGGCACTCGTTGCCAATGCGGCGGTCAATAACGCCTACAGCGCTACCTCGGCGGACGCGAACGCTTCTGCCGATAATTCGTACGTTGATGAAGCCATGACCGCGGACGAGGAGGCTGTTGCCGCCCGCCGTGCCGCCGAAAGCTCGCTTTGGGGCGCTCCTGCCCAGCAGCAGGCGGCTGAGGCTGCGCCGTACAATGCAAACCTCGCCAGCATGCCTATCATCTCCGGTGCCGCGGGCATCGATCTCGATGACCTCGATGAGCCTGCAGCCATCACCGCATCGATTGATGCCCAAGATCGCATCGACACCGGCGACCTTCCGGACGCCTCGCTCGAGGTTGATGTCCCCATGGCCGATTACTCGGGCCACGAGGACATGTGGGCCGCTGCCACCGCGATTCTGGACGAGATCGACGAGCCTGCTCCTGTTGCAGCTCCCGCTCCCGTCGCTGCCCCTCAGCCTGCTGCACCCGCCTATGTCGGCCGTCACAGCGCTGTGTTCCCCGAGGATACCGCCCGTATCTCGCGCGAGGGCATCGAGCGAGCCGAGGCTATTGCCGCCGGCATTATGGAAAATCGTCGTCACGAGCGCGTCAATCAGATCCTCGAGGAAGAAATCGAGCGCCTGCAGTCCTCTACCGCCAAGCGTACGGGCCGTGCCTATCTGAGCGTTATCGAGGGCGGTACCGCCAGCTTCGCGCCGCTCCGCGCGGAGGCATAACTTCTGCATGGTTAAGATCAATCGAAAATGGGCGGTCGTGACCTGCCTGATGGCGCTCTTGATCTGGGGCAATTCGCTGGTTCCCGGCTCGGGGTCGGGTTCGCTGAGCCTAACGGTCATGGAAGCTATCCGCGGTTTCCTGCGCGGCGTGGGACTTCCATATGAATGGGTGACCAACTTTGTTGTTCGCAAATGCGCGCATTTTACCGAGTATATGGTGCTCGGCATCTTGGCAACGCACGCCTTTGATTTTGAGGGCCGGCGCACCTTTGACGTGCTGCTGCCCACGGCGGTGTTCCTGCTGCTGATTCCTTCGATCGACGAGACGATTCAGCTCTTTGTGCCGGGACGCGCCGGCATGATCACCGATGTGATGATTGACTGCTGTGGTGCGGCAACGGGCGTTGTGCTCCGATATCTCTTACGGCCGCTGATGCGCGCCAAAAAAGCCGCCTAGGACGTATTGTTTGGTCCTAGGCGGCCTTTTTTATTTGAGGGCTTATATGAGGCGTGGTGGCGTCGTTCCGTAGGTCGGATTTGCCGGGCGCGCCACGCCCTGTGGGTGCGTCTGCTACTGAAGCGCCTGAGCGCCCAGGGCCAAGCAGCCCATAATGCCCTGTTTGCCCTCGAGGCTGTTGTTGACGATATAGCTATCGATGTCGGCCATCTCGGGCGTGACGATGTAGCCGTTGAGCATCTCGGCGCACTTCTTGCGCGCGAGCGGCACGATGGGGGTGTGGTCGGCCACGCCGCCACCGATGACGTTCTTCTGCGGTGCGTAGCACAGGATGTAGGTCATGAGCGCCTGCGCCAGATAGCCGGCGAGCAGGTCCATGGCCTCCGGGTCATCGGCCATCTCTCCGGCGCTCTTGCCACCCCAGCGCTTTTTAACGCCGGGACCGGCGATGAGGCCCTCGAGGCAGTTGTCGTGGAAGGGACAGCCGCTGTGCTCGCCAATGGTGTCGCGCGGGTCGTGAGTGACCAGGATGTGGCCGGCCTCGGGATGCATTTAGTGCCGGGCTGTCCTTACCAGCGCGGGTTGATTTTATCACGTAGCGACTTGAGGTTCTCAAGCGCAGCGTTGAGCGTCTCGTCTCGCTTGGCAAAGTGGAAACGAATCAGATGGTTGACGGGCTCGCGGAAGAAGCTCGAGCCCGGAACGGCGCCCACGCCCACCTTGGAGGCCAAATCCTCACAGAAGTCGAGGTCGCTGTCATAGCCAAACTCCGAGATATCCATCATCACATAGTAGGCGCCCTGCGGCACGTTGTGCTCAAGACCGATGCTATCGAGCCCCTGACAGAATAGGTCGCGCTTGGCGGTGTAGAGGTCGAGGACCTCCTGGTAATAGCTGTCGTCGAATTTGAGGGCGGTGACGACAGCTTCCTGCAGGGGAGCGGCAGCACCCACGGTGAGGAAGTCGTGGACCTTTTTAATGCGCTCGGTGATCTGGGCCGGGGCGATGGTGTAGCCCAGACGCCAGCCGGTGATGGAGTACGTCTTAGACAGCGAACTGCAGCTGATGGTTCGATCGAACATGCCGGGCAGCGTGGCCATATAGACGTGCTCGTGGGGCGCGTAGACGATGTGCTCGTATACCTCGTCGGTAATGCAGTAGGCGTCGTACTTTTTGCAGAGGTCGGCGATTAAGGTGAGCTCCTCGCGCGTAAAGACCTTGCCGCAGGGGTTGGAAGGGTTGCACAGGACGATGGCCTTGGGATCGTTGTCGCGGAAGGCCGCCTCGAGTGTCTCGCGGTCAAAGTCGAACGCAGGTGGGTTAAGCGGCACGTAGATGGGCTCGGCACCCGAGAGGATCGTGTCGGCGCCGTAGTTCTCGTAGAATGGCGAGAAGATGACGACCTTGTCGCCGGGGTTTGTGACCGTCATCATGGCGGCCATCATGGCCTCGGTGGAGCCGCAGGTGACCACGATGTTCTCGTTGGGGTTGATCGGCATGCCCATAAAGTGCTCCTGCTTGGCGGCAAGCGCCTCACGCATGGCCTGGGAGCCCCAGGTGATGGAGTACTGGTGATAGAGCGGCTTGGGGTCGCTGGCGATGGCGCTCAGGCTGTTGAGCAGCTGCGCCGGGGGATCGAAGTCGGGGAAGCCCTGCGACAGGTTGACGGCGCCATACTTATTGGAGATGCGCGTCATGCGGCGGATGACCGAATCGGTAAACGCCGCCGTGCGGTTGGAGAGTTCTTTCATGCCTATCCTTTCGAGCATTGGGTGGAGCAAGTTTACTCCTATGGAACCGATGGGATTTGCTCGAAACGGGCTCGAAAAACTCTTTTCAAAATTCTTGAAAATTGGGGCTTGCATCGCGTGGCGTTCCTTGCAATAATAGTCGAGCGCGAAGCGCACAGGACACGGTGGGTGTAGCTCAGTTGGCTAGAGCGACGGGTTGTGGTCCCGTAGGTCGAGGGTTCGAGTCCCTTTACCCACCCCAGTTCTTGCTTCGTGTTGATATCGGGTCGTTAGCTCAGTTGGTAGAGCAGGGGACTCTTAATCCCAAGGTCCAGGGTTCGACCCCCTGACGGCCCACCACACGATATCTCCTCTAAAGTCCGCCACCACGGACTTTAGCTTTGGGTCGTTAGCTCAGTTGGTAGAGCAGGGGACTCTTAATCCCAAGGTCCAGGGTTCGACCCCCTGACGGCCCACCAAAGCATGTTTAGACGGTCAACGAAAGTTGGCCGTCTTTTTTGTTGACCTTTCATGGGGTCGAACCCGAAAGGGCACGGCCGCTTTCACAGATCGAGTCTACCCTGGGGATCGGTAAAACCGTCAGTACCTTCCTTGAGTTTCTTCTCCGCTGCCTTCACGCGACGCTCGAGCTTTTTTGTATCCTCGGCAGGTGGCAGGTTCTCGGGGACAATTCCGCGGTCGATGAGGCCGCCACGCACGCTTGTGTTGTTCTCGACGTGCTCTTGCTTGATCTGGTCCAGACCGTACAGGTCGTGTTCCTCGGCGTTGAAGGCCGTCATCGAGTTCGTAAGGTCCTTTGCTTTGATGAGGACATCGGCTAACCTGTCCGCCAATGCCGCGCTCTTGGATATGCCGAGCTGCTGCTTCATTTCCGCCGTGCTTCTGCCGCCGAATAACGCTTCGTCGCCCTTCGACTTGATGATCGCGAATCCTTTGGAGTCCACGCCGCGTTTGAACGCAATACCCGAGAGCTGTTTCTCTGAATCGGATAGCGAGTGGCGCGCCTGTAAGCGCTGAATCTCTGCGAAGCGCTGCTCTATGAGCTCTTGGCGGCGCGTCTGCACGGCAAAGTATGCCTAGGCGAGCGCGATCTCTGGCTTGTTTGAATCTCCGTTTTGGGCGATTAAATAGCATGCATAGCGCGTAAGCTTGTAGTCTTTAACCGCGCGAGCGGCGACACCGGCAGTTATCATTTTCGTGGTGTCACGAAAATGGGAATCAACTGGAGTTTTATTTGTTTCGCACGAGACTTTTGCCCTCTTAACAACTTCGGCGAAGTTCTCCCATCGAGTGTATCCCATGGGTTCCATTAAATCGCGTGCGAGCCAATACTCAACGCCGTCTTCCACATTGGCGCAGCTATCAAGTTCGACACGCCACTTCTCGATATCTCTACTGTCCATATCTCCTCCTCGCTGATCTATTGTCTATGCGCGCTTTGCCCGCTCTGTACTCAGAATAAGGATACGCTGCCGTGCGGACACGAATGGGCCCCGTGCCACTTCGAGGTCACGGGGCCCATAGATATCGATTAGTTGTGCTCTGCTCTAGATAGGTGTCCAGTTTAATTCGATCGATAGTGCGAACCCAGGCTTTCGGTCCGCTTGCGCATGGCTTTGACCATCTCCGTTGCCAGCTGATTCTGCGATTGCAGGCGGGCGAGGGCTGCGATCTCGCTGTCATTGGCATGCGGCTTGCTCAGCGCCGTTGCCTCGTCTTTCAGGCTTTCAAGCTGTTGCAGGGCCTTGGATAGACCTGCTTCGGTCCTGTTGATCATGCAATAGGTGCTCATCGTGTGCTTAAGGCTGTGTGTCAGGCGTTCGGCATCTGTTGTGGCAATGCCATACTGAGGGAGGGCGATATCCATCGGAGCGGCCGCCTCGGGAGCGTCCAGCGCTGCTCGAGCTGCCGATGCGCCCGCGATGCGCCCGAATACGATGCCATTGGCACTCGACAAGCCGCCGATGCGGTCGGCGCCGTGCATGCCGCCTGTTGCCTCACCGCAGGCGTAGAGGCCCTCAACGCCCGTGTACGCGGTCTTGTCGATTTTGATACCGCCGTTGGCGGCGTGGGCATACATCGCCACGCGCATCTCGTCGGCCGGCGCGATGCCGTGCTCGTCTTGTAGCCAGGTGGCAAAGGTCTGCACAAACTCGGGGACGTCCTCGCGGGGGAAGTCGTAGTGGAGTGCCAGGCCTTCGGCTCCCGCTTGGTCGATGGCTAGGTCGATAGCGCGAGAATCCAGGCGCGAAGTGAAGGGACCATATCCGGAGCGTTGCTCGAGCAGATTGTCGAGCTTATCGTCGGCGATATCGACCGGCTGGTCGAACTTGACGTAGCGCCAGGTCTTCTCGTTAAAAACAAGGTTTCGCTTGGGCTCTATAAAGCCGGGCATCATCTGCATGAACTCTATATTAGTAAGGGACGCACCGTGCGCCAGCGCGATAGCCTGTGATGAGCTGAGCACGTCGGCGGAAGTGAGGCTGCGCTCGAACAGGCCACCCGTGCCGCCCGCAGCGATGATAGTGGCCTTGACTGCCATAGGCACGAGATGCTCGTTTGTCCGGTCGTAGAGCGTGGCGCCGACAATCTTTCCGTCCGTATCTTCAACAAGGTCGATAAGCTCATGGCGGGGGAGCAGGCGAATGCCGAGCGACTCGATCCGGGTCGTCAGAGCGTCCTCAAGGGGCTTGCGGGTGAGGCCGCGCCACATGCGCGTCTTGTGGTCAAAGCAGGGGATAAACTGCTTTTGCTGAGCGCTTTCGACGCTTTGCGGACGCTGAAGCTCAACGCCCAAGTCTTGCTCGAGCCATTCAATTGCCTGGGGAATGCCGTGGACGAACGTCTGGACGAGTTCAGGGTCGGCAACGCCGCCGCCCACGGTCCGGATGGTGTCGATGAGGTCCTGTTCGTCGTCTTTGTCGACGGGGCCAATAAGACCGAGGCCCCAGGTGCCCGGGAAAAAGCTCGATCCGCTCATGGTTTTGCCGGCGCTTGCGATGACAACGGTCGCGCCCGCGCGTGCCGCTTCGATGGCGGCACAAAGGCCCGCAATGCCAGATCCAATTACCAGTACATCAGTCGATTCCATCGGATTCCTTTCTCGTCCGGCGCATTGTCGCATGGGTGATCGGCAATGGGGCCGCAAAGACTCGGCAAATCGGTAAAGGGCAAATATGGCAGGTGGGCGTCATGGACGTTCTGACGCTCCGTCTCATCACATCTCGTATTTCGCCCCAACTGATATATCGGCATTAGCTGCCCTGCGACAGCGTAAACAAAAAGAGCCGCTACCCCGAAAGGTAGCGGCTCCAAAGCTCAACTATGTGAGCATCGCGCGGGCGCGACTAGGCCTTGAGGGCCTCCTCGACGGCGACAGCGCAGGCGACGGTGGCACCGACCATGGGGTTATTGCCCATGCCGATGAGACCCATCATGTCGACGTGCGCAGGCACGGAGGAAGAACCGGCGAACTGGGCGTCGGAGTGCATGCGGCCCATGGTGTCGGTCATGCCGTAAGAGGCAGGGCCGGCGCCCATGTTGTCCGGGTGCAGGGTACGGCCAGTGCCGCCACCAGAAGCGACGGAGAAGTACTTCTTGCCAGCCTCGAGGCGCTCCTTCTTGTAGGTGCCAGCGACGGGGTGCTGGAAGCGCGTGGGGTTGGTGGAGTTACCGGTGATCGAGATGTCGACGTTCTCGTGCCACATGATGGCAACGCCCTCGCGGACGTCGTCGGAGCCGTAGCAGTTAACGGCAGCGCGGGGACCATCGGAGTAGGGGATGGTCTCGACGACCTTGAGCTCGCCCGTGTAGTAGTCGAACTGGGTCTTTACATAAGTGAAGCCGTTGATGCGGGCGATGATCTGGGCGGCGTCCTTGCCCAGACCGTTGAGGATAACGCGCAGCGGCTTCTTGCGAGCCTTGTTGGCGTTCAGAGCCAGGCCGATAGCGCCCTCGGCGGCAGCGAAGGATTCGTGGCCGGCCAGGAAGGCAAAGCACTCGGTGTCGTCGGAGAGCAGCATAGCGCCCAGGTTGCCGTGGCCCAGACCGACCTTGCGGTCCTCGGCGACGGAGCCGGGAACGGTGAAGGCCTGGATGCCCTCGCCGATGATGGCGGCAGCCTCAGAAGCGGTCTTGGCGCCACGCTTGACAGCGAGAGCGCAACCGAGGGTGTAGGCCCACTCGGCGTTCTGGAAGGCGATGGACTGGGTGTTGTTGACGATCTCACGCGGGTTGAAGCCCTTGTCGGTGCAGATCTGCAGAGCTTCCTCGAGGGAGGCGATGCCGTTGTCGGCGAGGCACTTGTTGATCTTGTCAGCGCGGCGCTCGTAACCTTCGAACGTAACAGTCATAGTTATTTCCCTCCCTTTCTACTCGTGAACCGGGAACACGCTGGCGACGGAGTGAGTCTCCTCGTCGGTGCGCGGGTCGATGTACTTGGCAGCGTTCTCCCACTGACCATAGTGGCCCATAGCGCCAGCGATGGCCTCCTCGGGGGTCTTGCCGGCCTTGACGGCGTCGGTGAACTTGCCGAGGTTCAGGAACTCGAAAGCGATGATCTCGTTCTTGTCGTTGAGAGCCATGCGGGTGACGTAGCCCTGAGCGAGCTCGAGGTAACGAGCGCCCTTGGCCTTGGTGCCGAACATGGTGCCGACCTGAGAGCGAAGGCCCTTGCCGAGGTCGTCGAGGGAGGCGCCCACGGGCAGGCCGCCCTCGGAGAACGCGGTCTGGCTGCGGCCGTAAACGATCTGCAGGAAGATCTCGCGCATAGCAACGTTGATGGCGTCGCAGACGAGGTCGGTGTTGAGGGCCTCGAGGATGGTCTTACCGGGAAGGATCTCGGAAGCCATGGCGGCAGAGTGGGTCATGCCCGAGCAGCCGATGGTCTCAACGAGGGCCTCCTCGATGATGCCGTCCTTGACGTTCAGCGTGAGCTTGCAGGCGCCCTGCTGAGGTGCGCACCAACCCACACCGTGCGTAAGACCGGAGATGTCGGAAATCTCCTTAGCCTGGACCCACTTGCCCTCCTCGGGGATGGGTGCGGGGCCGTGGTATGCACCCTTGGCAACGGGGCACATGTTCTCCACTTCCTGTGAGTACTGCATGCCTCTCCTCTCTATCGTGTTGGCGTCCCGTCTGGGGGTCGTGGCTGGCGATTGCCGGGCGACCCTTCGAAAGGGACATGACATGCAGCCCCTATAATACCGCGAAATGCACGGAATATTCGGTGAACGGCTCAGTTTTCGTAGCGAGAAGTCCGGAAGTTTTAATTGAAACGGTTTAACCCTATGTTCTGTGGTCGCGAACTTCCGTAGAGGGGGTCCGTCTTGGGCAAGCTTTTGGTCAGCTCTTGTAAGCGTTGCAGGGGCTGACCTGTTGCAACGGTGCCGTTCGCCGCCTATTTACTGCCTTTGGCCGCGCGAGTGTATTGTTTTGCGTGGATGTTTTGATGGCACGCTTCAATCGTGCTGTATTGGATGGCAATCAGATCCCGGCGAAGGGAGCGCCATGCAGCGCGTTTGGAGAACGGTTACCGGCTTTTACCATGTCTGTGCTCGCGGTACGGGCAAGCAGCTCATCTTCGAGGGCGATGAAGACCGGTGGGAGTTTTTGGAGCTGATGCGCGAGTGCTGCCGCGAGGCGGGCGTGACGGTTATCGCCTGGTGCCTTATGGGCAATCACGTGCATTTGGTGCTGGCAGATTACGAGGACGCGATGAGCGCGGCGATGCACCGGCTGCTTTTGACGTACGCGCGGCGGTTCAATAAACGCACGGGGCGCACAGGTCATCTGTTCCAGAACCGTTTTGACCGGCGCTCGCTCGATACCGACCGTTATCTAATGGCCGCCATTCGCTATGTTCACGCTAATCCGCAGGAGGCGGGTATCGCCCTGATCGAGCGCTATCCGTGGAGCAGCTTTGCCGAGTATCTGCGAGCGTATGACAACGATGCGACGAGGGGATTTTCGGACCCTTCTTGTGTGCTCGAGCTCTTTGAGTCTGCCAAGGGGTTTCTGGATTATTCTCTGTCGATGCCCGATGGTTCCGATCCGGTGATTCACGATATGGATGAGACGGAGTGGGAGCGGCGTGCGTTTGCCGATAAGATGGCGAAGCGCCTGGGCGTTCCGCTCAATGAGCTCAAGACCGTAGCACCCGCGCGGCGAGACGGAATCATTTTCGCCCTGCACGATGGCGGCTACACGGTGCGCGAGATTGAACGGTATACGGGCATCAGCAAGAGTACCGTCTCTCGTATCGTGCGCGCTTATGCGCGAGTGAAGGCTCAGGCTGAGGGCTCGGAATAGAAAATGGCCGAACCACTCTTGTCAAGCGATTCGGCCAACAAAATTTTTAAGATTTGGGACAAATACTACTGATTATTTTGTCCCGTGAGCATGCCGTCGAGGGTGCGCCAGGCGAGCTCGGCGCACTTGACGCGGGCGGGCATGTGCGAGATGTCCTGGAGCTGGGCGGCTTCGTCCAGGTCTTCCAGGTCCTCCTCGGAGAGCTTCTCGCCGCGGATCATGGCGAGGAAGAGCTCTGCCAGGTGGCGAGCTTCCTCGACGGTCTCGCCGGTGATGAGGTCGGCCATGATGTCGGCACTGGCCTGGCTGATGGCGCAGCCGTGACCGGTAAAGGAGGCCTCCTCGATCACGTTGTTCTCGACACGCAGCTGCAAGGTGAGCTCGTCTCCGCAGCTAGGGTTGATGCCGTCGTGCTCGTGCGTGGGAGCATCCATCTCGTACTTATAGTCGGGGTGCGAGTTGTGCTCCATAAATGTGGTGGAGGTGTACAGATTACCCATTGAACGTGCTCCAAACGTGATGCAGGCCGGCGATGAACTTGTCGATGTCGGCCTTGTCGTTGTAGAAGGCTACGCTGGCGCGGCAGCAGGCAAGGTTCTCGACGCCCAGCCAGGTGAGCAGCGGCTGCGCGCAGTGGTGACCGGCGCGGATGCAGACGCCGTCCATGTCCATGATGCTCGCGACATCGTGCGGGTGGATGCCCTTGACATTAAAGCTCACGACGCCGTGGTGGTTATCCCAATAGATTGAGCCGATGATCTGGACAAAGTCGAGCTGCATGAGCTCGCCCATCAGGTAGTGGACGAGTGCCTGCTCGCGTGCCTGGATGTTTTCGTAGCCCACCGTGTTGACGAGGTAGTCGAGGGCGGCGCCTGTGGCGAAGATGCCGGCGGCGTCCTGCGTGCCGGCCTCGAACTTCTCGGGGACGGGAGCCCAGACGGCGTCCTGCTCAGTAACCGAGTCGATCATCTCACCGCCAGTAAGCATGGGCGGCATGGCGTTGAGCAGATCCATCTTGCCCCACAGCACGCCGATGCCCATGGGGCCCATGGCCTTGTGCGCGCTAAAGGCAAAGAAGTCGGCGCCCAGATCGGCCACATTGACTGGCATGTGCGGCAGCGACTGTGCGCCGTCGACGACCAGATAGCCGCCGTACTTGTGCACGAGCTTGCCGAGGTTCTTGACCGGATTCTCGACGCCCAGGACGTTAGAGACCTGACCCACGGCCAGGATCTTGGTCTTGGGGCCCACCTTGGCCAGAACCTCCTCGGTCGTGAGCTGGCCGGTCTTGGTGGGGTAGAGGTAGACGAGCTTGGCACCGGTCTCGCGGCAGACCTGCTGCCACGGAATCAGGTTGGAGTGGTGCTCCATGATGGTGATGACGACCTCGTCGCCCGGTTCGAGCACTGTGGGCGCAAAGCTCTTGGCGACCAGGTTGAGCGACTCGCTCGTGTTGCGGGTGAAGACGATCTCGTTGGCGTTGGGGGCGCCGATGAGATCGGCGATCTGTTGGCGGACCTTCGCGATGGCGTCGGTGGCCTCGACGGACAGCGAGTACAGGCCGCGCAGAGGGTTGGCGTTCATGCGCTGGTAGAAGTCGCGTTCGGCGTCGAGCACACAGGCAGGGCGCTGCGCGGTGGCGGCGCTATCGAGGAAGGCGATCTCGGGGTGCTGCTGGAACAGCGGGAACTGGCCCTTGTAGGGGTTGGTCTCGATATCTACGGTGGGCCAGCCGCGCGAAGCCTCGTCGCTGGCGTCGAGCTCCATAGGCTCCGGTGCGGTACAGGTGTCACATTTAACGTGCTCGGTATCGATCATGCGAGCTCCTCCTCAAAGTTGTCGATCAGGTTGTTGCCCAGGCGGACGACGGCGGCGCGGGTGCGCTCGTCGGTGGCGGAAAGCGCAGCGTCCTCCAGCTTGGCGCGGATGAACAGGTCCTCGGCTGCGTTTTGGTCAAGGCCGCGGCAGGCGAGGTAGAACAGCTGCTCGTCGCGGACGTGGCCGATGGTGGCGCCGTGGTTGCCGGCGACGTCGTCCTCGTCGCAGAGGATGACGGGAACGGTTTTGTTGTCGACGCCCTTGTTAGCCAAGAGCACCGTCTCGCGCTCGGTGCCGGTTGCACCCTTGCAGCCGTGCACGAGGTCGATGGTGCCGCGGTAGACCTTCTTGGACGTGCCGGTCAGCACGCCGTTGGCGTCGATTTCGCACTCGGTCTTGCGACCGCGGTGGCGCAGCTCGTAGTTAAAGTCGCGCACCTGCTCGCGGGCGCCCAGGTAATCGGTATCGATGGTCACCTTGGCGGTATCGCCCAGCAGGTCGCCGGCAAGGCCGGTGGCGCTGGCGCCGGCACCCAGGACAGTGTGCTGCACGTTGACGCGCGCGCCCTCGTCTAGGAACAGGCCGGTGTCGTCGAGTGCGATCCAGCTGTCGTCGAGTGTCTGCGTGCAGGTCACGTTGACGGTGGCGTACTCGTGGGCGCACACACGCAGCACGGAGCCCACGACGCCCTCGCCGGCAACGGGGGAGTCCAGGGCTAGGGCGAGGTCGAGCGTTGCCTGCGGGCGGGCGACGACGTCGATGGCGGCAATCGCAGCCGCTGCGTCGACGCCACTCACGCGCACGGTAACGGCGGCGTGCTGGTAGGCGGGAACATCGATGACGATGCGCTTGGTGGCGTGCTCGGTCAGATACGCATAGGCAGCCTCGCCCATGCCGGTCTCGAAGGCCTCGGCAGGGGAGAGCTCCTCCTCGAGCTTGATGGCGCCGGCCTGGTAGACAGAGGTGGCGGGCACGTCGAGCTCGGTCTCGGGCGTGATGCGGGCACGGTCGGCAGCGTCGCCGGGGGCGGAGGCGCGGCGCTCGGGGAAGCGCTCGGCCATGGCGTCCATGGCGGCGTCGAAGGCGTCGGCCGAGCCGGCAAGCTGCTCGTCCAAGCCCTCGACCTCAACGGCCTCGGCGGGAGCGGCGGCAAGTTCGTTCGAAAGCTCGAGCTTGGTCTGGTTCATCTTGAGCCAGCCCCAGGTTGCTGCGGGCATCGCGTTGACCTGCTCGAGCGTGGTGGCAGCGGTGTTGGTTTCCTGTTTCATTATCCGATCGCTCCTTCCATCTCGAGCTTGATTAGGTTGTTCATCTCGACGGCGTACTCCAGCGGCAGCTCCTTGGAGACCGGGTTGGCAAAGCCGTTGACGATCATGGTGCGGGCCTCTTCCTCCGAGATGCCGCGGCTCATCAGGTAGAACACCTTGTCGTCGCCGATACGGCCGATGGTTGCCTCGTGGCCGATGTCGACGTTCTTGGCGCGGATGTCCATGGCGGGGATGGTGTCGGAGCGGCTCTGGTCGTCGAGCATCAGTGACTGGCAGCTCACGGTTGCCTTGGAGCCCTCGGCCTTGGGCGTGGCCACGATGGAGCTTCGGAAGGTCTGGATGCCGCCGCTCTTGGAGATGCCCTTGGTCTCGACCGTTGCCGAGGTATCGGGCGCGTTAAGTACGACCTTGCAGCCGGTATCAAGGTTCTGGCCGGCGCCGGCAAAGGTGATACCGGTAAAGCTCGAGCGAGCCCGGCGGCCGTTGAGCACGCTCATGGGGTAGAGGTAGCCCACGTGGCTGCCGAAGGAGCCGCTGATCCACTCGATGTCGCCGTCCTCGTCCACGCGCGCACGCTTGGTGTTGAGGTTGTACATGTTCTTGGACCAGTTCTCGATGGTCGAGTAGCGCAGGTGCGCACGCTTGCCAACAAAGAGCTCGACGGCGCCGGCGTGAAGGTTGGCCACGTTGTACTTGGGCGCGGAGCAGCCCTCAATAAAGTGCAGGTCGGCATCGTCCTCGACGATGATGAGCGTGTGCTCAAACTGGCCGGCACCCTTGGCATTGAGGCGGAAGTAGCTCTGCAACGGGAAGTCGAGCTTGGTGCCCTTGGGCACGTAGACAAACGAGCCGCCCGACCATACGGCACCGTGCAGGGCCGCAAACTTGTGGTCGGTGGGCGGGATGAGCGTCATAAACTTCTCGTGGATGAGCGGCTCCCACTGCGGATCGTGCAGGGCCTCCTCGATGCCGGAGTAGACGATGCCCATCTTGGACGCCGTATCCTGCATGTTGTGGTAGACCAGCTCGGAGTCGTACTGCGCGCCGACGCCCGCCAGATAGCTGCGCTCGGCCTCGGGGATGCCCAGGCGCTCAAAGGTGTTCTTGATGTCGTCGGGCACCGACTCCCAGTCGTGCTTTTGGTCGGTGTTGGGCTTGACATAGGTGACGATGTTGTCCATGTCCAGGCCCTCGATGGAGGGGCCCCACGTCGGATCGGGGAAGCGGTTGAAGATCTTGAGGGACTTGAGGCGCAGGTCAAGCATCCACTGTGGCTCGTCCTTCTTGGCGCTGATCTCGCGCACGATGTCGGGCGTAATGCCGGCGTCCAGGCGCTCGAATCCCTCCTCGCCATAGGTGAAGTCGTAGAGGCTGCGGTCGATGTCCGCGACCTCGGTGCGGTTCTTGGTCATTGCGTCGCCCCTTTACGCCTGCTGCCCGGCAGCGGCGGCCTCGGCCTGGGCGCGCTGCTCGGCGGCCTCGCGCTCGAAGGTCTCAAAACCGTTCTTGTCGATCCAGGGGATGAGCGAGGCGTCGTCCTCGCGCACGATATGACCCTTGACCATAACGTGGACGCGGTCGACATCCAAGTGCTCCAGGATGCGCGTGTTGTGCGTGATGATGAGCATGGAGCCGTCGCAGCTCTTGCGGTAGGCGTCCATGCCGTGGCTGACGGTGGAAAGCGCGTCGACGTCCAGGCCCGAGTCGGTCTCGTCGAGGATGGCGAGCTTGGGCTGCAGCAACAGGAGCTGGAGCATCTCGACCTTCTTCTTCTCGCCGCCCGAGAAGCCCACGCCCAGCTCGCGGTTGAGGTAGGCGGTATCCATGTTGAGCTCGGCCGCGAGCTCCTTGACGCGACGACGGAATTCCTTGCCCTTCATCTCCAGGCCGGGGCGGCCGGCGATACTGGCGCGCAAAAAGCTCGACAGTGGCACGCCGGGGATCTCGACCGGGGCCTGGAAGCTCAGGAACAGGCCGGCGCGCGAGCGCTTGTCGGTGGTGAGCCCGGTGATGTCCTGGCCGTCAAAGACGATGCGGCCGTCGTTGACCGTGTAAACGGGGTCGCCCATGACCAGGTGGCCGAGGGTGGACTTGCCGGCGCCGTTGGGGCCCATCAGCACGTGGGTCTCGCCGGCGGCGACGTTGAGGTTGACGTTGTGGAGGATGGTCTTCTCGTCCACGGAGGCGGTCAGACCTTCGATGGAAAGCAGCGGATTTGCGCTCATGCTGTCCCTCTCTGTATATGGTGTACTCATAGGTGTGCTAAACCCTAGGAATCTTCTCGGAATAAAGTTACTATGGGTTCGGCGTTAGTCAAGGGAAAACCCGACTAATCCACTCGACTTTTCAAATTCTGGGACAAAATAACCTGTTGTGTTTGTCCCACTTACTTAAGATTTGGGACAAACAAACTTGGTTATGTTGTCCCAGATGCAATGGGAGGGTAGGTATGCTCATTTCTTCCAAGGGCCGCTATGCCCTCCGGCTGATGATCTATATCGCGGCGCTGGGCGACGCCGAGGGCAAGATTGCCCTGCGCGAGGTCGCCGACCGCGAACATATCTCGCAAAAGTATTTGGAGCAGCTGGTTCGTCCGCTTATGAAGGCGGGCCTGCTTAAGAGCGTGCGCGGCAAGGGCGGCGGCTACATGATGGCCAAGGATCCCTCCGAGGTGCGTGCTGGCGACATCCTGCGCGCCGTCGAGGGCAGCACGGCTCCGGTGGCGTGCGATGGCATCGACAACAGCTGCGCCCGCAGCGATCTTTGCTCGACCGTCAAATTCTGGCGCGGTCTGGACGACGTGATCGAAAAGTACGTCGACGGCGTGACGTTAGCCGACCTTGCTGCCGTCCCCGAGATTAACTTTGACATCAGGCTGTAGGTTGAGCGCAATTCCTTAAGATTTCGCGGAGGGTTGTTGCCGTTTACCGAGGGGTTGTTGTGCAACAACGGGCGAGCTGCAATACTTATTTCTATCTTTGCAAACTGCACTTTAACTACACCAATGCAGGGAGGATCTTATGCAGCCCAAGCATTCTGCTATTGTCGCGGGCCTGACGCTGGCGCTTTCGTTTGGCGCCGTTACCGCACCCGCACCCGCTGCCGCCGAGGAGCCCACACCGGGCGTTGCCTCGGATGCGACCGATATCGATAAGGGTCTCTATACCCAGCAGTCCTTCTCGGGCGTGCTGAGGTCGGTCCAGGGCGTTTCGTTTGTTAACGTGACCCCCGAGATGAAGTACTTTACCAAGTACGAGAGCCATGGCAACTATAACCAGGGCTTTTCGTATGGCGACGGCTATAACGCGCTGGGTTATTACCAGTTCGACCGTCGATGGTCGCTCATTCCGTTTATGAAGCAGGCCTACAACTACAACCCCGAAAAATACAGCATGCTCAAGGATGCGATTGATCGCGGCAGCGAGATTTCCAACACGAGCAATGCCATGTACGAGAACGGCCAGCTCACCGAGTTGGGCCGTATTGCGCAGGAGGCTTTCCAAGGTGCTTATAACACCGACCCTGTTGAGTTCTCGGCTCTGCAGGATGCGTATGCGTACAACTCGTACTATGCGGTGACCGAGGCGTGGCTCAAGAGCGGCCTGGGCATTGATATTTCGGGCCGTGCCGATTGCGTTAAGGGCATGGTGTGGAGCATCACCAACATGTGCGGCACCGGTGGTTGCAGGGACTTCTTCCGTTGGGCAAACCTTTCTAACAGTATGACTGATCGCGAGTTTGTGACGGCGCTTTCCAACAGTGTGGTCAATAACGTGGCGACCAAGTATTCGAGCCAGCCCCAGTATCATGAGGGCTGGAAGAACCGCTACCGCAACGAGCTGAAGGACTGTTTGGTTTATATCGCCGAGGACGAGGCCGCTGCCGCTGCGACGCCCGTGCAGCCCGAACCTACGCCGGCGCCCTCGCCGACGCCTGATTCGAATGACGACTCGAGCGACGATGCCAACGATGACAGGATGGATGCGCCCTCGACCGGTGCTGACGGTGATGGCTCTGCTGGTGGCACTACCAACAACGGCTCTACCTCGAACGGCTCCGATTCAAACGGCTCTGCTGCGGGCGATTCGTCTTCAAGCTCTGCCGGCAATACGGACAGCGACGCTTCTGGTTCGACCGGCGCTGGCACCTCTAACTCATCCACCGGCTCGAGCGATTCGTCCGTTGGCACCGGCTCTAACAACGGCTCCGGCTCTGACGCAACCCCTGGTTCTGATGCTTCCAAGGATGACTCGAATAAGGCGCCGGACGTTCCCGTTGCTTCGCCGGACAAGAAGCCTTCTTTCTCCGAGCAGCTTGGTTCTACGCTGGGCTCTTCGCTGATGGCTGGCGTCAATAACGGCTCGACCCAGAACAAGGGCAACTCTGATCAGGTTTCCACGGAAAAGATCGAAGCCGCAAAGGGCGACTCCAAGGACGAGGCTTCCGAGAAGACCGAATCCGATAAGGGTTCTAGCTCTGAGGAGAAGAGCGATAAGTCCGAACAGAAGAAGGGCGAGGATAAGAAGTCTGAATCTGAGGAGAAGGACAAGAGCAAGGCCGGGGGCGAAAAGAAACAGTCCGAAGACGACGACAAGAGCGGTGCTGACAACCAGGTCCAGGAGCAAAATGACTCCAAAACGGTGACCACCACGACCACGACGACTACAACGACTAAGTCCTCGGGCGGCAACATGCCCAAGACGGGCGACTTGATTGTGATGGCGAGCCTTGCCAGTGCAAGCTTGGCCACACTGGGCGCTACGTCTATCGTAAGTGGTAAGCATAAGCTCGATCAGCAGAAGAAGGCTTCTGGGGAGGACGGCTTGGAGGAGTAATCTTCCAGATCGTTTTCTATAAGAGTTTGGGACGGGGTCCGGTGCGGCGGCATCGGGCCCCTTTTTTGTTGTGCAACGATTTGTTATGCCCCCTCGGGGGTCTGTTGCTACCGCTGCCCGAAACGTTTGCATGTCGATATTGTTGCGCTCTACCCGCTCGCTACAATGGGCATCGTGCTGCGTTAGAAGGAGAGTTTACAGTGTCTGAACAGGTGAATTGTGGTTTTACTCATGCGTTTGGTGCACGGTTGCTCAATCATGCGGATAGCGCAGCTCTACCGGTTGATGTACACGACTTTTCCGATGCAATCAATCGGTGTTTACTCGTCGATAAGACTATGTTTATTGCCGATATATTGGACAGCGAAGCACCTGTTGCGATTTGTTGTCGGCCCAAGGGTTTTGGCAAGAGCATGAATCTATCGATGCTCAAATGCTATTTGGAACGACCTGATCACCGGCGGCCGGATCGAAGCCCGTTCGTCGGCACCCAGATTTGGCAGGCGGACGGTGGTCGCTATCGTGATGAGTACGCGTGTTATCCGGTCATCACGCTCGACTTTTCAACTGCCGCTGCGAGGCGCGACGCTGATGCTGCGGCGGCTATTCGCAGCGCTGTCGCGCACGAGTGCGCCCGATTGCTGCCGCTGCTTGACGCGCCTGATCTGTCAAGACGTGAGATTCGTCTTATCGAGAGGGCGACGCGTGGGGTGGCCAGCGATAAGGAGATCGATGCGGCGATTAGCGTGCTTATTAAGCTGCTCCAGACAGCTTTCGATGAGCAGGTTGTTCTTCTGATAGACGACTACGACGTGGTATGTCCAAAGCGTTTGGACGCTAAGGACGACGGTAGCGTGGATTCCCTAGAGTCGCTCAGCCGAATGTTGTTCGACACCATTGCCGACGCCGGCGACTCGTTGCGATTGACGTGTCTGATGGGCGAGCGCCCCGGTCCTGCCGAGCTTGCGTTGTCCCAGCGTGGGGTTTCCTATCGATCGGCGACGCCACTGTCGAGTTGGTGTGATCGATGGTTCGGTTTTTCGGACGACGAAGTCCAGGTGCTGTTGGATTGCGTCGGTCGCAACGGCTGTCTGGATGACGCGCGTGAGTGGCTCGAGGGCTATCTGTTTGGTGGTTTTTATTGCTCGAGCCCGGAGCGCGTGGTGGACTACGCACATCGCGGTTGCGTCGCGCCTGTTCGGGCAGATCTGTATGGTTACGCTGACCGTCTGAGCGCATGCGTCGGTGACTGGAATCTCATGCGCCTGTCCGCATTGTTCGATTTGCTTGAGCCGCATGGGTTTATTGAGGCGCCAGTGCATGTGCATGCCGAGGTGGCCGATGTCGCCAAGCCCGAAGATATCTGGACAGCGCTGTATCTGTCTGGATTTCTTACGACGGACATGACGGGGCATTCGGAGGACGGCGCGTGCCTTCGTTCCCTGCGTCTGCCTAACAACGAAGTGCGTCAGGCGCTCCGTCTTGTAATTCTGGAATGGTTTGAGTGCGCCGTTGAGGACGTTGGAGTTATCGACTCGTTCCATGACGGGCTGTGTCGAGGAGACGAGGACGCTGTAAAGCAAGCTTTGAGCTGTGCTATCGGCGATCTGGGCATCGATGTGGGCCAATCAGATATGCCGACAGCCTATCATCTGGCGCTTCAGGGGCTCTGCTTTGGACTGCCCGGCTATTGCAATCCCAGCTCCAAGCGAAGTGGCGTCTCGGATCGCTGGGATATCCAGGTGATTCCCACCGGTCGGGTGTTTGACGTGGCCGACACGCTCGGCATGCTCGATGAGCGACCGCTCATTACGGTCAACATGTTGTACGACCCTGGCGTCGATGCCCTGGGCCTGGAACTGTTGGCGGTTCAGGCGCTGCTCGACATAGAGCGCGACGGCATCGATGATATCCGCGTGCCGCGCCCCGCCGTCGGGCGCATGCGTTGGGGCTTTGGCTTTGACGGTCAGCGTGTGTCCGTGGTGTGTCAACGACTGTAGCGGCGGGCGAAAGCCCTTTACTACTCGGCGTCCTTCAGGGGCGGCATGGGCTTCCAGTTGGGATCCTTAACGATCTTGCGGGCGTCCTTCATGCCGCGGCGCAGCGCCGGAATGCCGGTCTTAAAGCATTTGTCGACTGCTGCCAGACGAATGAACTCCTTGCAGAAGGTCGCGGCATTGCCCAGACGGAACAGCATGGGGTGGTAGTCACCGTAGATCTGCATATAGCGAGCGAGGAAGCCTCGGTTGCGCATGATGTAGTAGCGGTTGGTGTCGCTCGTGGAGTTGAGCTGTCGTTTGCCGGCGATATCCCAGTTGGAGACGGCGCGGGCGCGCTTGAGCACCACGTCGGCAACCACGGCGGCGGGGAAGTGCTGGCTGGCCACGTAGCCGTAGCAGGCATCGTCGCCGTAGATAAAGAAGCGCGCGTCGGGCAGGCCAATCTTGTCGACCACGCGGCGCGAGAACATGCCGCCCTCAAAGCACAGTTGGTTCATGGTGCGGTAGCCCTCGGGCCCCAAGTCCCACTTGGCGATGGGGTTAGGGATGCCGAGCGAAAGGATGAGCTGGTACTGCCAAAAGAAAGCGCCGCCGTCAAAGTCCAGGCGCGAACCCTGGATGACATCGTAGCGGTCGGTCCACTTGGCAAGACGATCGATGCCTTCGGGGATGACGAGCACGTCGTCGTCCATCACCCAGAACCACTGGGCCCCCAGATCGTAGGCGCATTTAGTGCCGGCGGAGAAGCCACCCGCACCGCCGCCGTTTTCGAGTTGCGGGGCGTAGATGACACGGTCGGTGCCGCCCTGCGCGTCGGGCTGCTCGGTGTCGATGCCCCACAGGCTGGCCAGGCGCTCGTTGAATGCGGTGCACATGGCCTCGGTCTCGCGCGAATTCTCGTTATCGACAATCACGATGCGCCAGGGCGTTGCCGTGAGCTCGGTCATGGAGTCGAACAGGTTGGCCAGGAGTTCCTGGCGCTTGTACGTAACGACAACGATGGCGAGCTTATCGATGGGAGCGGGAAGGGTTGAAGGCATGGGGCAATATATCCTTTCACGCGCGGCGGGCGAGCGCTGCGCGGAAGCTATCGAATACGTCCTTGGGACTGTTCTATTGTAAAGGCTCACCGTACCTTGTCGGCAAGCTTTGAATAAAACGCAGGAACCTGCCACGGGTGTAGCGGCTTTGGCGTCTGACGGCAGCGTGTCTATTGCCGCTTGAGCTTGCGAGCGATAAGGCTTCTAGCTGCATCGATGATGAGAAGCGCCAGAGCAAAGACGATGCTAATGACGGTACCCGTGACGATACATATAGCTGCCGGGCTGTTTTGGCTGACCAGTATGTTTGCGAGCAGGGTGTTGAAGACGGGACGCCACAGGCTACTGGTGAGCGACTGCATCACATAGAAACCGAGCGTGGCGGTCGATAAGGTGACGATGACACCTGCATTCCGCGGATTTCCTAAGGCCCTGCGTCGGGTAGCCGCAAAGAGCAGGGAGGCTGCAGCGAGGGCAAACGAGATCAACGAGGTCGATTTGTAGGAGAGGACTGCCATCGCCGTGAGGTTGCCGGTGAAGGAGAGTGCTCCTTCCAGGATGGTGGCGAGCGCCAAAATCGCAGCGAGCGACCGCATGCCCAAGGCACCCGCCCTGTCCGAATCCACGGCATCGGTAACGTCGCGGAGCAGACCGCCGATCAAAAACGCGATTACGTACGTGGCAGCGCTCATGAGCTTTTGGAGCCAAGAAAACTCGCCGGCGCTTGTCGTACTCATGGCGGCTAAATACCCGTTAACAACAAATGCGAGGATGCCAACGGCGATGACCGTCGTCGCGTAGCTCTTCTGAGAGAGTTGACTCTTAGCCAGTCCAAACCCTGGCGCCATGAAGACCGTGGCGGCATAGACCCAGATAAACTCAAGGCCTAGCGTGTACCAGTAGTGCGTGTTGAGAGTAACATCGGGAATGGGGGAGACGACCGTGGACCACGCGAGTGCCACGAGGCAATAAAACGCAGTGGGCATAACGACCTTGCCAAGGCGCTGCGCCGTCCGTTGCATTTGCGACTTCCACGTTGTTCCACCGTCCCAAGCACGCGCGGCTGAGGCGATGAGAAAATAGCCCGAGATCATAAAGAAGGCCTCGTTGGCCCAGCAGCCTAGCAAGTTAATAAAACCAAGCACGCCGGAATAGGGGAACATCGCAAGTGGGGCATATTCCACGGCGTCGACACAGGTTGCCTGGAAGGTCCACTGAAAGGTGTGGAACACCGCGATACCGGCGACTGCGACCAAGCGCAAGGCCTCGATGGATATGTTGCGTGCGGCTTTGGGCCGCATGACGTCCTTTCGTATCGGTTTGCCTCTGCGAGCTCCATAGATTATATAAACGCCCGCTGGCGCGCTGACCCTTTGATACCATGAAACGACAGGTATTTCCTAAGGAGCACATTTGTCTACTAACGTCTCTGGCAGCCCTGTTCTGTCGCTGCTTATTCCCATTTACAATGTTCAGCGCTACCTGCGCGAGTGTCTCGATTCCGCCCTGGCACAGACGCTCAAGGATATTGAGATCATCTGCATTAACGACGGGTCGACCGACAACTCGCCGGTGATTATCCGCGAGTATATGGAGCGCGATGGGCGCGTCAAGATGATCGACAAGGCCAACAGCGGCTACGGCGACTCGATGAACCACGGTCTGGAGATGGCGCGTGGCAAGTACGTTGGCATCTTGGAGTCCGATGACTTTATGGCGTCCGACGCACTCGAAAAGCTTGTCTCGGCCGCCGATACCAATAATGCCGACTTTGCGAAGGCGAACTTTGATTTCTACTGGTCTAAGCCCGAGGAACGCCGTTCGCTGCATGAGATGTTTAGACCTCAGGATTGTGGCAAGCCGGTGCACCCGAGCGATACGACGCAGTTCTTTAAGCAAAAGCCGTCGATTTGGTCGGCCGTGTACCGTCGCGATTTTCTTGAGCGCAACGGCATTAAGTTCCTGCCGACTCCGGGGGCATCCTTTCAGGACACGTCATTTGCCTTTAAGGTGATCGCGTGCGCCGATAAGGCTGTTTACCTGCATGATGCCGTGTTGTCGTATCGCCAGGACAACGAGAATTCCTCGGTCAATTCTTCGGCTAAGGTCTTTTGCGTCAATACCGAGTATGCCGAGATTGAGCGTTGGATTCGAGAGGATTATGCCCGCGACCACGCAAGTGATGACGTCGCGCGCATGCTCAAGTTCAATCAACTCATTAAGTACGATTCGTACATGTGGAACTATGTGCGCCTAGCGCCTAAGTTCTATAAGGAGTTCCTGGTGCAGATGGCTAAGGAATTTCAGGCGGCCTTGGACGCGGGGGAGTTTTCGCTTGACGACCTCAAGCCGTGGAAGCGCGCGAATCTCGCTGCCATTCTCAAAGATCCTGAGGGCTGGGTTGACGAGCATCCGAGTTTTGCGACGGATGGTGCCTTGGGGCGCGCTAAGTATTACGCCTCGGTTGGAGGCCCTGGCGTGGTCGCCGCCTTCCTCATCGAATCGCTGAGGGGGTAGGTCGGCATGGGAGAGGTCTCGTGTCCTAAAGCTACCATTGTCGTCCCCGTTTATAACTCAGTGCGTTCCATTCAGCGATGCCTCGATTCGCTGTTGGCCCAGTCCGAGCGCTCGATTCAGGTTGTCTGCGTCAACGACGGTTCGACCGATGATTCGTTGGACGTGTTGCGCCAGATCGCACAGGCCGACGATCGCGTGCTGGTGATTGACCAGGAAAACGCGGGCGTCTCGTGTGCTCGAAATGCCGGTATCGATGCCGCCGAGGGCGAGACCGTCTTTTTTGTGGACGCCGACGATTACATCGATGTCCAGACGGTCGAGCGCGTGCTGCATGCCATGGAGTCGGCAGATGCCGAGGCCGCCGTTTTTGGCGGCGTCTGTGAACCTGCCGATGCTGCCCCCAAACGCGTCCAGCAACTCATGAGCCCCAAAGCTGGTACCTTCGGCGCCCGCGATCCCCAACTGCTGTTCCATTCGAATGCGCAGCCCTATGCCTGCCGTGCGGCTTTTTCGCGCGAGCTGCTCAATCGCGAAGGCATTCACTTCGCCCCCGGTTTGGCTTTGGGCGAGGACGTCGTCTTCCAATTTGCGGCTTATGCGCTTGCCCGCAGGACCGTCGTCATGCCGGACAAGTTCTACCACTACGTGATGGAGAGCGAATCGGCGACGCACGAGTTCAACAGTGCCGAGGCGCGCGCCAAAAAGCTTGACGCCCACATGAGGATGCTCGAGGAGGTCTTGGAGGACTGGGCGGCCTACGGTCTTTTGGACCTGTGTCCCGGCGAGCTGATAACTTGGTTTTTGGACCTCATTGTGTTCGACCTGGCGCGCTTGGATGCCGATGACTTCCATCGCGTGGCGGCTCGCGTCAACATGGACCTCACGACGTTTTTGGGAACGGAGTGGGCGGATATGCCTGCTAAGGGCGCCGTTCGCCGTGTCGCCCATAAGCTCGTTGTGGCGACCTCAGGCGTTTCGATGGCAGACGCCACGTTGTTCTATCTTTCGACCCGTGGTTTCAAGGCCTGCCTGGAGCGCTTTCTCTAGTTCCAAGCGCTGCCGCCCGCCGCAACTCGGCTGCTAAAATAACCCTGTTACACGCTACTCAACAGGAGGTTCTCTTGCAGAACTCTGATACCCCTAAAGTTTCGCTGCTTGTTCCCATCTGCAATGTCGAGCGCTATCTGCGCGAGTGCCTCGATTCCGCCGTGGCGCAGACGCTCAAGGACATTGAGATCATTTGCATCAACGATGGCTCTACCGATAGCTCGCCGGATATTATTCGCGAGTACATGGAGCGCGATGCGCGCGTTAAGATGATTGATAAAGCCAACAGCGGCTACGGCGACTCGATGAACCGCGGCCTGGAGATGGCGCGCGGTGAGTACGTGGGCATCCTTGAGTCCGACGACTTTATGTTTGAGGATTCGCTCCAAAAGCTGGTCGCCAAGGCCGATGCTGAGCATGCCGATGTGGTAAAGGGCGACTTTTACCTGTATTGGTCCACGCCCAGCGAGCGCCGTGAGCTGTTTGGGATTATCGACGAGCATATGACGGGCGCCGCGTATCGTCCCGTCGATCGCCCGGGCATCTTCTACCGCAAACCTTCCATTTGGTCGGCTATCTATCGGCGCGAGTTCCTCAACGACAATCAGATTCGGTTCCTTCCCACGCCGGGTGCCTCGTATCAGGACGCAGGCTTTAACTTTAAGGTTTGGGCTTGTGCCGAGCGTGCTGCGTTTATTGCGGACCCAATTTTGTGCTATCGCCAGGATAACGAGAAGAGCTCCGTTAATTCGCCCAACAAGGTGTTTTGCGTGTGCGACGAATATGCTGAGATGCAACGTTTTTTGGATGAACGTCCCGAGCTCAAGGCTCGGTTTCAGGGCATTTTAATGCGCATGAAGGTCGATACGTACCGTTGGAATGATGAGCGCCTGGTCGATGAACTGCGCGAGCAGTTTTGGGAGAAGGCCTCTCCCGAGCTCAAGGCCGACTGGGATGCCGGTCGCTTTGACCTGTCGCTGTTCGATCCACGTGGCGAGACCGACTTGCGCCTGATGGTCAAGTCGCCCCGCGCCTATATCGATTCGCGCTTTGACTTTAAGAAGCCGGGCAAGCTCAATACGTTTAAGCATTACTTTAAGATTGGCGGCCTGCCGCTGGTCTGGCGCGTGCTGACGTATCAGCGCACCTACGGCGGCAACCCGCACCCTGATGATGTTCCGGCCGCACAGTAGGAGCGAGTGACTATGGCTACCCCCAAGATTTCCGTTGTCGTTCCCATCTATAAAGTGGAGGAGTGCCTGGCCTGGTGCCTGGACTCCCTGCTTGCGCAGGACATGCCCGATTGGGAAGGCGTGCTGGTCAACGATGGCTCGCCGGACGGCTCGCGCGATATTGCGGCTGCCTATTGCGAAAAGGATGCGCGCTTTACGCTGGTCGATAAGGAGAACGGTGGCCTGTCGAGTGCGCGTAATGCAGGCATCGCTGCGTCCACGGCGCCTATCGTCGCGTTTTTGGATTCCGACGATCGCTTTACGCCCGATGCATGCCGCGTGATCGTCGACGCCTTTGAGCGCGAGGACTGCGACGTTTTGACCTTTGGCGCGAATCCGTACCCGCTCGAGGCGGGGTATCCGTGGCTTAACTATGTGCTGAGCCCACGCGATGTGTCGTTTGAAGGCTATAGCTCTGGCCTGCTGTTTAAGGAAGCGTCTCGCCCCTTTGCATGGCGCACCGCCTGCAAACGTGAGTTTTTGTTGGGCAACGGGATCGTGTTCGACGAAACCGTTAAGTATGGCGAGGACCAGGTCTTCGATTTTGCCGTGTACGGTCGATCGCGCAAGAGCGCGCTTATTTCGAACAAGCTGTATGACTACCGCGTGGCGCGCAAGGGCTCACTTATGGACACCATGCGCTATGACGACGAGACGCGTCTGCTGGAGCACGTGAAGATTTACTCCGCGGTGCTGGCTGACTGGCAGCGCGACGGTCTCGATGCTCAGCATGCCGATGACCTGGCGTACTTCCTCTGCGACCTGGTGCTGTACGATGCGCTCAGGTTGCTGGGTTCGGACTGCGGCAAGGTGTTTGCTGCCGTTGCCACGGCACTTGCCGGTTCTGCCGTGGGCAGCGATGATGCGCTCGCACAATGCGCTCCTTCTGTTGCTGCTATGGTGCGTGTGGCGCTTACCAGCAAGGCCCCCAATGCCCGTGGGTGCAAGAAGCTCATGTTCGATTACGACGTCTTGAGGTTTGGGCGCCTGGGTGCCTGCAAACGCATGGCAGCGAACGCCCTGGGAAAGCGAGAAGTATAGATGAGTATCAAGCGTTTGGCACTTTGCCGCAGTCAGGGCCGTCTGTTTGTGTTGCTTCGTTTTGCCGGTCAGGATGTCGCCGCGCTTATTGAGTGGGAGGGTTCTCAAGCGTTTGCCCATGCGACGACGAGCGGTTCTTGCGTGCCGTCGCTGGTGCTCCCGGTCGATCATGGCCGCGTGCTGGCGCTTTGCCCTTCCGTTTCCGATTACGGGCGCGAGCTCGCCGTCTTGGTGCTTCCGTTTTTGGATGGCTCGTCGATGGATGTCGTTTTTGCATCCGGTGGCCAAAGGTTGGGCTCCATTCGCCTCGATAGCCGCGTGGCCAAGCTGGAATCCAAGATTAACTACAAAGCAAAGTCTGCGCTGTGTGCGCTTATCCGCGATGCGCAGCGTGGCGAACACTGCGGCCGCTACGAGATCGATGCCATTCGCTATTTGCCGGCAGACGCCGGCGCGGTGTGGCGCTATGAGGTTACGTGGGTGGGGGACTCCAAGTGCACCCCTGAGCTCCAGATTTTCGATGCGCATATGAATGCCATCGATGTCACCGTGCATGTGTTTGAATCGCAGATCGATGTGCCGCAGCAGAACGGATGCCGCGTCAATAAAACGTATTTGAGCGTTGAGATGCCCCAGGATATACGTGATTTTGTCGCGATTGCGGCTGATCCCACGGGCCTAATCCAGAGCGGTTTTTGCGCCATGGATGGTCGCCTGTACAACGGCATGGTCGACGACAGCTGGAACCGCATGAAGGACGCGCGTGCAGACGACGCAGCTTATCGACGTTGGTTTGAACAGCATCGCGCAAAGCCGGCCGATTTGGCGTGCCAGCGTGTCGCTTCGGCGGCCTTTGCCTATAGACCGCTCGTGAGCATTGTGGTGCCGTGCTACAAGACTGATCGGGTCTACCTGCGCGAGCTGCTGGAATCGGTGCTAGCCCAGAGCTATGACAACTGGGAACTGCTGCTCATGGACGCCTCACCCGAATGGGATGCGGTGGCCAATCTTGCGGCGGATGCCAATGACGAGCGCATCCGTCGCATCGGTCTTCCCGGCAACGGCGGCATTGTGGTCAACACCAACGCTGGTATCGAGCAAGCGACGGGCGACTACATCGCGTTCTTGGACCATGACGACATTCTGGAACCGGACGCGTTATTCCACTATGTTGCCGTGCTGAACAAGGCTGCCGAGGACGAGCGTCCCCAGGTCCTGTTCTGCGATGAGGACATGTTCCAGAAAACGGGGGAGTGGGGCCAGCCGGTCTTTAAGACCAAGCTCAACGTCGACCTGCTCTATAGCCATAACTGCGTGACGCATTTCCTGATGGTGGAGAAGACGCTCATCGATTACATTGGCACGTCCCCAGAAGACGTTGCGGGTGCCCAGGACTACGACCTGACGCTCCGCTGCCTTGCAGCCGGCGCGCGGTTTGAGCACGTTGCGCATGTGCTGTATCACTGGCGCGTGCATCCGGGATCGACCGCCGATGGCTCTGCCGATAGCAAGCCGTATGCTATCGAAGCCGGGCGCCTTGCGCTTCAGTGTCACTTTGACGCGCTGGGCATTTGCGGAACGGTCGAGGAGACCGAGACGCCGTTTGTCTACCGCATGCGCTATGCGCTGCCGGAGCCTGCGCCGCTGGTGAGCATTGTGATTCCGACCAAGGATCACATTGAGACGCTCGACGCCTGTGTGATGTCGATCGCCCAGAAGGCAACGTATACCAACTACGAGATCGTTTTGGTGGAGAACAACAGCGAAGCCCCGGAGACGTTTGCGTATTACGAAACCCTGCCAGAACGTGTGGCTGCAGCATCCGAAGGCAAGGGCATCGCGCGCGTTATGTACTGGCCGGGCGAGTTCAATTACTCCAAAATCATTAACTTTGGTGTGGAGCACGCCAAGGGCGACTACCTGTTGCTGCTCAACAACGATACCGAGGTCATAAGCCCGGACTTCATCGAAGAGATGATGGGGTATCTGCAGCGTCCCGATGCAGGCGTGGTGGGCGCCAAACTCTACTTTGCCGATCATCTGGTGCAACATGCCGGCATTTTAGTTGGCGTGCGTGGCGCACTTGCCCATGCCAACCAGGACTTCTCGGCAAAGCGCGAGGGCTATCTTGCCCGCGCTGTGCGCCCGGGCAACTTTAGCGCCGTAACGGGCGCCTGTCAGATGGTCCGACGCGACGTATTTGAGCAGGTCGGAGGCTATAACGAGGAATTCGCCGTCGGTTTTAACGACGCGGACTTTTGCCTGCGCGTGTGGGAGGCGGGCTACCGCACCATCTTTACGCCCTATGTCGAGCTGTACCACTACGAGTTCACCTCGCGCGGCAGGGAAGAGGCAAACGAAGAAAAGCTGCGCCGCTGGAAGCGCGAACAGGCACTGTTCATGCAGCGCTGGCCGGAGTTCTTCTTGACGGGCGATCCGTGGTTGGGGCCGAACCTATCTGCCGAGAGCGAGTATTTCTCGCTTTAGTGCGAGGTGATGTGGAAATCCAGCATAGGGCGGCGGCGTGCCATGATGTATTTGCATGAGCGTCCGGCTGTTTATTAGGTATTTACAGTTAGGATAAAATTAGATTTGTTATTTCATCAAATACGCTGGAGAGCGCAATGAATAGTCCTATTCGTCAACAAGATATGTGCGATCAAAAGCCTTGGCTTACTCCTTGGGAACAAGTCTCCCATCTTAAGAGCAAGGGTGTCCGTTTCCGCTATATGAGCGAGGCAGAGGCGGTCGAGTATCTGACGAAGAACAACAATTACTTTCGCTTGCGCTCGTACCGCACCGGATTTCCAAAGGTTTCTGATGGAAAACGCAAGGGTGAATATGTCAACTTAGATTTCAAGATGCTTGTTGACCTTTCGATTATTGATATGTTGCTTCGAAACGAGATGATTTCGCTCACTCTTGATATTGAGCACTTCTGCAAAGTTGACTTGCTGGGCAGGATAGAGCAGCATGCCGAGGACGGTTACGAAATCGTTCAAGACTATTTAAGCGAGCAGGATACATTTGATAGCAAGGGGAATGTGACCAACTGGGTCAAAAAAGAGATTTCACGTTGTGAGTCGAGTGCCTATTCTGCAGGCATTCTTGCAAAATACAGTGGTTTTAATATGCCTGTCTGGGCCTTTCTGGAAGTTATTACCTTTGGCGCCTTTAATTCATTCATTTTGTTTTGCGCCAAACGGTTTGACGATGATGAGCTTCGCGATAGGTTTTATTTGCTTCGCGCGGCAAAAGATCTCCGCAACGCGTGTGCTCACAATAGTTGCATTCTTAATGGTCTTGCTTCGGGTGAGAATGCCCGAAGGGCAAATAACGGTGTTATGAAGGCATTGAGCAAAATAGATGGGATTGGCTCTTATCAGCGTAAGGCAAGGATGAGCAATGAGCGAATACGCCAGATTGTCACAACGCTATATCTGCACAAAGAGGTGTCGTCTAAAGGCGTTATTAAGCACAAAGCACAATCGCTTTCCAAGTTTATTTCTAGGGCAAATCGCAACATCAACTACTATAAAGGTGCGGAGGTCATAACTTCCTCCTTCTCGTTTTTGTCGAAAGTGATTGGCGCATGGTATTTGTGTGACGCTGAAGATGTGCCTTCTTGCGATTCCTAGGCATCTGGTGCAAAATATTTCCCAATTCGAAAAGCGGTTCGGCCGTTTTGCAAGGGGGCTTCTCTTTATGGGACGCCCTCTATTTTTTTATGACGCGCCAATCGGAAGATATTACGTTTTCGGCTACTGCATTTTTTTCAATCCCCAACGGTTGTAGATCAATACCTACCGCTCGCACTTGTTGCTTAACAAATGGCGAGGTTGGTGGACTAAGTTAGTGACAGTGTTTTGTTGGAGGAGGGCAAATGCTCTATGCCGAGCTGTACCACTACGAGTTCACCTCGCGCGGCAGGGAAGAGGCCAACGAGGAAAAACTGCGCCGCTGGAAGCATGAACAGGCACTGTTCATGCAGCGCTGGCCTGAGTTCTTCCTCGATGGCGACCCGTGGCTCGGACCGAACTTATCCTCCGACAGCGAGCACTCCTCGCTTTAGCGCGAAGTAATTTCGAGATCCGGCAAAGTGCCCTCAAGAGCTGCAAGAGCGGTGGGGTTCAAGTACTCTTCGTTCAAGCGGCCCTTGTCATATCGAAAACGCGTTTCAGGAGTTCTCCCTTAGGCATTTTGCGGCTATAGGGACAAGGTCGAACATCGTGTGAACGACATCACCCGTGTTTGCAACGGCTGCCGTGAACTTGCCGTTTCCAAAATCCATCAGATGGTAGAGGTTGATCGTCAGATCATGCTGTGCGGCGATTCTTAGAATCCAGTAAGCGCAATTGTCGCCACAGGTTGTGGCGTTGTATATGTTCTGGGGCATGAAGTACATGAGCAGCAGCGTCTTAGTTCCGCCCGATAGCCTTTCCGGTGGGATAATGCCTAGGATCTTGGTGTTTATTGCGCCGGGTCCAACCACGTCGCCCTTATCAATGGATTTAATAATTCTCTGCGCAAAAGCATCTTGAAACCATTCGGGCGAATAGACGTTATCGAAGTAAACCGACGTGTTGTAGATAACGTTTTCCATATCACCATAGTGAATTGTTAGCACGTTGGTCCCTTCGACTTACTGGTTTAGCATTTTGTAAGATCGATTGTATCGCAGCGTATGAGACGGACGATATTTTCTGGTAACGCATGTGATTGATAACTATTGATAAGCAAGTCTTGTATTCAGTGCCTGTTTTGTTTGTCCGTGCTTGAATCCAAGTTGCTTTGAAGGTCTATATTTTAGAAAATAGTCCACGAGCTGAGCTCCGTGTGGCGGCACGTAAAAGCTGTACTGTGCTTGGGCAGGTTAAAGTCCAAGACGATTAGATATCCGAGAGGATATCGAGCCCGCACCGGGGAGATAAGGTGAGTCCGCGCCGGGGACTTTAATTCCGGCGACAATTAGGTTTCCGTGAGGATGTCGCGGCTGACAGCCAGCAGAAAACCGTCTCTTTGATTATTAGTCGGGGTTATCTCGGCTTTTTTGATTGGTGCGGTTGTTATGTTGCTGAATCTTTAAGGGACGAAGACTGTTTTTCAAAGAGCCGCGACGTACATCTGGTCACTCATATCTTTTCGAGACCGAACGATAAGAAGCTATATGATTCTCTCTTGTTTAAAGATGGTGATTTCGATGATTCCCAGCTTCCAAAAACTATCAAGTCTCTCCTAGACTCCTGTCTTCTTGTTCATTAGAAGATTCAAAGACGCGTGTGAGCGTTGCTTACTAGTGTTTGATTCATGAAGACCACGCTCTGCTTTTCTTGAATGCACTAGCCCGGTTGCTCTGTCAATGAAGCCCCAGACGCCTCTGAGGTGACGCATAATTTCTTTCGCAAATTGACAACCGCATAGCGGAACA
>NZ_QRJA01000022.1:0-39097 GCF_003471405.1 Collinsella sp. AM20-15AC | reverse complement strand
GAATGGCCTATTTGCTCAATGTGTTCGGCTGAGATCGGAAATCAACCCCTTATATGTAACAATCATACCGGCTTCCTAACGTTCAGAATGGTTTCTACTGTCTGCTGCGGTGTTTGGTTGGAATTGTCCAGCCAAAAGCCGATCCGTGGTGTTGTCTGCATTTTACTAAATACAAATTCAATGTATACAGAAAGAAATATATAAGGAGTGGGAGGGATTCCGCCGTAGTCGGCATTGTAGGAAAATCCAAAAGTTTAGATTTTCTCAAAATGCTTATCTTTTGGTCTTTGGTTCGGAATAGTGTAGTGCTGGCGGTCTATCTATTGTTTTCGGTTGCTTGCTTCCTTACCGTACATGAGCATCTAAGCACGGGTGATATTGTGCTTGATTTTTTCTCAGGCTCAGCATCGACCGCCCATGCCATGTTCCTGCAGGAGCTCGGAAAAGATGATCGCTATCAGTTTATCCTTGTCCAGCTTCCAGAGCCTTGTGACCCGAAACGCGACGCCTACAAGGACGGGTATGAGACTCTCTGCGACATAGGCGAAGGACGCATTCGCCGCGCAGGCGACAAAATCAAAACCGAGCTCGAGGAATCCAACCGTCAACTCAAGCTTGGCGAGGGACCCAAGCAGCTTCCCGACATCGGCTTCCGTGTGTTCGAGCTCGATGAGTCCGGCATTGAGAAGCCCGAGCCCGGTCAGCTCCTCTTCGACGTGGTCAAGCCCGATCGCTCCGATATGGATATCGTCTTCGAGATGATGCTCAAATGGGGCCTCGAGCTCACGCTGCCCGTCGAGAAGTCTGAAGCCGCGGGCTATCCCATCTGGTCCGTCGCTTGCGACGAGCTCGTCTGCTGCATGTCCCGAGGCCTCACCATTGAGGCGCTCGAGGCCATCGCCGACATGGAGCCCAGGCGCGTTCTCATCCTCGATTCCGTCCTCGACGACACCCTCAAGCTCAACGCCGTGCAGATCTTCAAGCACGCCGGCGAGCGCATGGGCTGTGAGATCGAATTGAGGACGGTCTAGCATGGCGGCGCTCGAGTTCAAGTTCTCATCCGACCAGCAGCACCAGCTGGAGGCCATCGAAGCAACCTGCGACCTGTTCCGCGGACAACAATTTATTGGCAGCGTATTCTCCGCCGATTCCGGCCGCAAAGGCCAGACGGCAATCGGCGAGCTCATGGTCGGCCACGGCAACGAGCTTCGCGTGGCGCCGGGCCAGCTCCTCGACAACCTGCACGCCGTGCAGGAGGAGGGCTGCCTCCCGGCAACCGACGTCCTCACCGATGGGCGCCTGCGAGACTTCACCGTCGAGATGGAGACCGGCACCGGCAAGACCTACGTCTACATCCGCTCCATCTACGAGCTAAACCGCCGCTACGGCATCACCAAGTTCGTTATCGTCGTGCCGAGCGTGGCCATCCGCGAGGGCGTCCTCAAGAGCCTCCAGACCACCCGCAGGCACTTCGAGACGCTCTACGACCGCACGCCGCTCGACTACTTCGTGTACGACTCGAAGGACATGGGGCCGGTGGGTAACTTCGCCACGTCGAGCTCCATCCAGGTCATGGTCATCAACATCGACGCGTTCAACAAGGGCCTCGAGAAGGATGGCACCGCGAAGGAGGGCAACCTCTTCCACCGTCCCAGCGAGAAGCTCACCGGCGGCTTCAGCCCTCGCGAGCTCGTGAGCGCCTGCAAGCCCGTCGTCATCATCGACGAGCCCCAGAGCGTCGACAACACCAAGCAGGCCAAGGCCGCCATCAAGAGCCTGAACCCGCTGTTCGTGCTGCGCTACTCGGCCACGCACAAGCAGGCCTACAACATGATCTACCGCCTCACGCCGGTCGACGCCTTCGAGCGCCACCTGGTGAAGGGCATCTGCGTGGACTCGATCAAGGCCGAGGCGAACCTCAACGGCGCGTACGTGAGGCTCGAGTCCGTCAAGTCCGACCCGTTCTCCGCCAAGGTGTCCATCGACGTGCGCCAGGCCGACGGCACGCAGAAGCGCAAGGCCGTCACGGTGAAGACCGGCAACGACCTCTACCAGAAGAGCGGCGAGAACAGCGACTACGAGAGCGGCTGGGTGGTCAACAACATCGGCGCCGCAGTGGGCGACGAGTTCATAGAGTTCCAGAACGGCGAGGTGCTCGAGCTCGGCGAGGCGCTGGGCGACGTCAACGAGGAGGTCGTCAAGCGCGCGCAGATCCGCCGCACCATCGAGGACCACCTGGCCCGCCAGTTCGAGCTGTGGCCGCGCGGCGTGAAGGTGCTCTCGCTCTTCTTCATCGACCGCGTCGACCGATACCGCGTCTACGAGCCCGAAGTCCACGGCGGCCTGTACGCCCTGATGTTTGAGGAGGAGTACGCAGGTGCCCTGAACTCGAAGGCGCCTCGTCGCATCGCAAAGGCGGCGGGGATCGGCAAGGGCACGTGGCTCGAGTGCTACGAAGCCGTCGGCGCCCCGCTGGTGCGCGACCCCCACGCCGTGCACCAGGGATACTTCGCCAAGGACAAGAAGGGCAAGTTCAAGGACTCCAAGGGAGCCGCCGGCACCGCCGACGACGCCGGGGCCTTCGAGCTCATCATGCAGAAGAAGGAGACGCTCATCTCCTTCCCGGACGGCAAGGACGCGGACAAGGACGTCTCTTTCGTCTTCAGCCACTCCGCGCTCAAGGAGGGCTGGGACAACCCCAACGTGTTCCAGATCTGCACGCTCGTCGAGACAAAGGACAACCTGACCAAGCGCCAGAAGATCGGCCGCGGTCTGCGCCTGTGCGTGAACCAGGATGGCGAGCGCCTGTACGACCCAGAGGCGAACGTGCTCACCGTCATCGCGAACGAGAGCTACGACGACTTCGCCAACGGCCTGCAGAAGGAGCTTGAGGCTGAGGACTTCAAGTTCGGCGTCATCACTCCGGAGAGCTTCACGAAGGTCACGGTCAAGGGCGATGATGGCGTCGAGGAGCGCCTGGGCTACGAGAAGTCCAAGCAGGTCTACGACCACCTCGTCGCGACCGGCATGGTCGACGGCAAGGGCGCGGTGACGCCCGAGCTGAAGGCGGCCGCCGAGGAGGGCAAGGTCGAGCTCCCCGCCGAGCTCGAGCCTGCCAAGGAGCAGGTCGAGGCGATCATCATCCACAAGTCCCAGAGGGTCCAGATCCGTGACAAGGCCAAGGAGGTCTCGGTCGAGCTGCAGAAGGACGTCACGCTCGACCCTGCGTTCCAGGCCCTGTGGGACCGCATCCGCCAGCGCACGCGCTTCCAGGTCGAGGTCGACTCCGGCAAGCTCATCGAGCATGCCATCGAAGCTGTCGACGGCATGCTCGCCGTGCGCCCGCCCCAGGTGACGAGCGAGCGTGCCTCGCTGGGCATCGACGACGCGGGCGTGAGCGCCGAGGGCACGGGCACCTCCGTGGTGTCCGTTTCGGGAAAGGTGAAATACGACCTTCCCGACCCGATCGCAGAGCTGCAGGACGCCGTCGGGCTCACCCGCGGCACCATCAAGGCGATCCTCGAGGGCTGCAGCCGCCTCGACGAGTTCGAGATCGACCCCGCGACCTTCCTCGCGCAGGTCGGCGACAAGATCAACCGCGTGAAGAACGACCTCATCGCCCAGGGCATCAAGTACGTGCGCCTTCCCGAGGACGAGTGGTACACCATGCGCGACCTCGAGCTTGACGACTACACGGCCTACCTTGGGCAGAACGCGTGGAAGCCGGACATGACGAGCAAGAGCCTGTACAACTACGTGGTCTACGACTCGGCGGGGGTCGAGCGCTCCTTTGCCGAGGCTCTAGACAAGCAGGAGGAGGTTCTCGTGTTCGCGAAATTGCCCTCGGCGTTCAAGATCGACACGCCGCTCGGCAGTTACAACCCCGACTGGGCGTACGTCGAGGAGGCCGACGGCGAGCGCCGCGTGTACTTCGTGACCGAGACCAAGGGCGGCAAGAACGGCGAGCCCGCCCTGCGCGACGCGGAGAAGATCAAGATCGGCTGCGCCAAGAAGCACTTCGAGGCGCTGGACCTCGGAAACGACTTCCATTACAACGTGCGCACGACCTACCAATACGAGGCGGTGAAGGCTTAGGATGTCGAAGCTGCCCGGAAAGATGACGCGAAAGCAGCACTGGGTGCCGCGGTTCTACCTGCGCCATTTCGCGGATTCCTCCGGGCAGCTTCATGCCTACAGCAGACAGAAGGGCTCCTTCTTCCGCACGAATTGCGAGAACCTTTGCAGCATGCGCGATCTTTATGAGGTCGAGCATGCCGATGCGACAGGCGATGCGACAGACAGATTCTATGCGCAGAACCTCATCGAGGTTAAGCTATCTGAGCTCGAGAGCCGCATCGCGCCGCTTTACGATCGCTTTTTGGAACGCCAGAAAGAAGACCAGTGCGAAGACGAAGGGTATTCTGATGGGAAAGCCGCCGTTTGCGAGCTGGCAGCAAATATCATCGTCCGGCACCCTATCAGTATGCGCGTCGACAAGAAATGGTCACGCGAGACTGCCGAAGAGCTGCTCAGAAACGTTCATCTGACACCCTATGAGCTCGGCTTGCTCGATTGGTCGGATTGGCGCGGGGATTCCCAAGCGGTGGTCGAGCTTGCCGCCGCCGCAACCATGCTCTTCTCCAACGATGATATTGTGCCAGTTAACCGTATTCGAAAGGCTTTTTTTGAGAAGAGCTTCTCCATCCTTAGGGCACCCGTCGGCTCAGGGTTCGTTACGACGTCGATGCCTATGTTCATCATCGGGCCCGAGGACGACTCGTACGATTTTCATCTCGCGTATATGCCGTTGAGCAGTGAGTATGCTGCGGTCTTTTCAGATGACCCTCTATTTCCGCCGTTTGCGAGACTCGGTTTTTCGGGCGTCGAGTTCATGAACCGACTTCTTCTGCTTAACTGCGAGCATTGGGATGTCGCCATATCGAGGGGAAGCGGCCCGCTCGAGCACGCGGTACGCGATTGGAGTCAAGCGAACAGTGCCGAATTCATGCACGAGATGTTCACGCGCGACGGCAGGGAGCTATCCCTCGACGCCGTGATCTACGACCGCTCGAAGGAGAAGGAGCAGACGATGCTCGACGCCATCGACCGCGGCTGCCTTGAGGGCGGCTACCTCGATGACGAGGACCTGCGCATCATCTTCGAGCACCTTCTGGGGAGAAGACGGCAAGGACCGGGAACATTAAAGGGTCAAGCAGCGTATTGATAAAATTGACCCCGCCAGCAATAACCGCAAAGGATAGATAGGGCTTTAAGGATGGATGCAGGAAAAGCAACGATAAGCGGCGTGTTCAACGGATCGCGCCTGCTCGAAATACCTTTTTACCAAAGGGCGTACGTCTGGGGAGAAGAGCAATGGGAGCGTTTCCTCGGCGACATGGAGTTCGTCACGGCCTCGAAGCGGCCCTATTTCCTGGGCTCCATCATCCTGAAGCAGGCCTCCTCCGGCAACACCTGGTCCGAGGTCTCCGAGGTTCGCACCGTCATCGACGGCCAGCAGCGACTCACGACCATGGTCATCTTCTTCAAGGCACTCTGTGCAAAAAACGGCACCAACAATTTGTTTGAGCGAGATTTCGTCCTGGAGACCGGCCAAATCGCCCTAAGACACGGCAAGTACGACCGGCAGGATTTCGAGAGGGTCGTCAGCGCCACGGACTGCGAGCCCATCGAGGGCACCTCGGCCATCATCCGCGCCTACAACTACTTCCTCAAGAATATCGACCCAGAGAGGGTCGACAGGAACACGATCAAGTCGAACGTCCAGTTCGTCTGCATCGACCTTACCGAGGGCGAGGACGAGCAGCAGATATTCGACACCATCAACTCGCTCGGGGTGCGCCTGACGACGGCGGAGCTCCTCAAGAACTACTTCTTCAACCGCGAGAACGAGCAGGCGTTCAAGGAGTGCTGGGAAGACGTCTTCGAGCCCACGGCTGAGAAGAGGGAGTATTGGGAGCAGGAGATCGTTACCGGGCGCATCAAGCGCACGCTCGTCGACCTCTTCTTCGACGCGTTCCTCCAGATTCTGGTCCAGGACAAGAGGCGTGGCGTCACGACCGAGGACAAGCTCTTCTATTCGCGCACGTCCAACCTCTTCCAGTCCTACAAGGATTTCATCGGCAGGTACTGCAACGGCGACAAGGTCGAGATTCTCGACAACATGAAGGCGTATGCCGAGGCGTTCGAGTCCACGTTCGACCCTGGCTACTGCGACGCGGACATCCCCTCCGCCCCCGGCATCGAGCGCCTGAACGTGCTGATATTCGGCCTCAAGAACTCGACGCTCATCCCGTACGTGCTCTACGTTCGCAAGAACGCGGAGTCTTCGGGCGAGGAATCCGAGGTCTTCGCCCTGCTTGAGACCTACATCATCCGCCGAACGCTGGTTCAGGCGACCACGAAGAACTACAACAGGCTGTTCACCTCGCTGATCCTGAACGAGGTGAAGGACGCGGAGGCGCTGAGGAAGGCTCTCGAAGCCAATGACGAGGCGACGACATACATGCCCGGCGACGCCGAGGTTCGAGCGGCATTCGAGGAATCGTGTCTGTACAACCTCCAGTCCAAGGGCGTCCTCTATCTGCTGGAAAGCGCCATTCGCCCAGGCATGAGCAGCACAGCCCTGCTCGGATTCAACCAGTACACCCTCGAGCACATGATGCCCAAGAAGTGGCGCAACAAATGGGGAGCCCTCGACGATGAGGCTGCCACGCGAAGGGACCGGAAGCTCCTCACGCTCGGCAACCTCGCCATCATCACGCATTCGCTCAACGCCTCCATCCGCGATGCCGATTGGCCCACCAAGAAGCAGGGAAAGGGATACAAGGACGGCCTTGCCCTCTGCGCCGCCGGCCTTGCGACCATGGCCGGCGCCCTAGAGAAGGAGTCTTGGAACGAGGGCGATATCGCCGATCGCGCCGAATGGCTTGCGGACAAGGCGTTGGAGGTCTGGCGCTAGGCCCTACCTGCGTCCCATCTCGAAGATGCTTGCGGTGTCGGAACCCGCATCGATGACGGATGGAACCGGCTCTTCCAAAACGTAGTTCGTGGCGATGTCTCTTCCGTCGGCGCGTCAAGAGGCTCGCCGAGCGCTAGGAAGAACCTCATCACGTGCTCAATTCTCTGTTGCAGGGACTCGCTCAGCTCGCCGTAGGAGGCCGCCAGCCGCACCTCCTTGGCCAATTCCGCCATCGAGTCCCTCAGTGCCTTCTGCACGCTCACGGAGGGCCTCACCTCGACCTGGGTATCGGTGAGCTTGGCGATGATGTAGTCCTGCCTGTTCATGCCGCTCCAGGCTGCCATCTCGCATATGAGCTTGCGCTCCTCGGGCGTGCAGCGGAACGCCATCGTCTTGCTGCGCTTGCGGGCGCTGTTCTCGCACGGCATCCTTCTTACCCCCTCGCCCCGTCGAGCGCGGCGGCCATCTCGTCCTGCTTCGTGGGGAACAGGTGCGCGTAGCGGTAGGTGATGTCCACCGCCTCGTGGCCCATGCGCTCGGCGATGGCCAGCGCGGAGAAGCCCATCTCTATCAGCAGGCTCACATGGCTGTGGCGTATGTCGTGTATGCGGATGCGCTTCACGCCCGACGCCTTGCACCCGCGCTCCATCTCGTGGGCCAGGAAGTGCTTGGTCACGGCGAACAGGCGCTCGTCGGGGGCGACGTCGTCGCGCATCTCGATGAAGTCCACCATCTCGTCGCGCAGGAAGGCGGGCATGACGATCGTGCGCACGGACTTGGGCGTCTTGGGGTCGGTCACGGTGTCAACGCCGTTGAGGCTCTGGTACGACTTGTTGATGCGCAGCCGCGAGCTCTCCAGCATGAAGTCGGACGGCGTGAGCGCCAGGAGCTCGCCGCAGCGTATGCCCGTCCAGTAAAGCAGCTCGAAGGCGTGGAATGAGAGAGGCTTGTCCATGACGGCCTCGCTGAACCTCAGGTACTCGTCCTTGGTCCAGAACTGCATCTCGCCGCCCTTCTTCGAGCCTATCTTGTCGACCCTGCGCACCGGGTTGTCGCTGAGGCCGTAGTAGCGCTCGGCGTGGTTGAAGATGGCGTTGAGCTGGTTGTTCACTGTGCGCAGGTACGTCGGTGCCCAGGGCTTCCCGTCGGCGTCCCGGTGCTCGGTGAGCTCGTTTTGCCACCTGATGACGTCGATCGGCCTCACGTCGCACATGCGCATGTCCCCGAAGAACGGCACGAGCTTGTCGTTGATGATGTACTCCTTGGTGATCCACGTGTGCTCGCGTATGCGCGGCTTCACCTCGGAGGCGTACACCTCGACGAACTCGGAGAACGTCATGTCCATGGCCCCGCCGTTAAGGCTCTTGAACTGGCTCTCCCACACTGCGGCCTCCACCTCGGAGGAGAAGCCGCGCTTCGTCTTGTGGCGCTTCGAGCCGCGGGCGTCGCGGTAGTAGCACTGCACGTAGAACGTGCCGTTGCCGTCGTCCTTGTACACGGGCATGTCAGTCCACCTCCGGGAAGTACAGGGCGTCGAAGACGTCGCTTCGAACGCGCCCGCGGATGACCGCGCGCCCGCGCGCCTCCTGCTCGGCGTTTATCTTCCTGATCACCTCGTAGGCGCTGCCTTTCTTGATCCTCAGCAGCTCCGCGACCTCGTCGGCGTCCAGCATGTGCGGCCTCGGCGTCTTCGCCACCTTCTCGTCCATGGCTCCTCCAATCAATGGCGTACGGATACGTACGGTTCACAGATTCAGAGTAAACGTACATATCTGTACTGTCAATAGAATTGCGTACATTTGCGTACGCTGATAAGATGTGCTGGTACGTAATTCCAGGAGGAGGGCTCATGTCCGTAGGCGAGAACATAAGGCGGTACCGCAAGTCGCGCGGCATGACGCAGGCGCAGCTCGCCGAGGCGGTCGGCCTGACCGAGGGGGCCGTGCGCCACTACGAGAGCGGCATCCGCGCCGTGAAGCCCGAGCTGCTCGAGTCCATCTCCGCGGCGCTCGGCGTGTCCGTCAACGCCCTCAAGGATTACGGCGTCGAGACTGCGGGCGACCTCATGTCGCTGCTCGTGCGGCTCGAGGACTCCTTCGGCATCGTGCCCGCAGCCGACGGCACGGGCCTCTCCCTGAACCCCAAGGCGCCGCACGCGCCCAAAGCCGCGATGGCGATCGAACTGTGGGCAGAGAAGCGCGCGCAGCTCGAAAACGGCAAGATCGACGCCGACGAATACGAGGACTGGAAAGCCTCGCTGTAGCGGCTCTCCGCATTTCGCGATCAACGCAACCGAATCAGGACGGTGGACCAGGCGGCGAGCGCCGCTCGGGCCTGCGTAAGCTGAGTTTTTACTCCCCATTGCATGCCAAGGCATTTCCGGCGCACCTGGGGAGTAAATGACGCGGTGGCTTACACGGCGGCACGCGGCAGTACGCCGCGGCATTTCCCCTGGTTACTCCCGTTTTCATTGAGGCGGCGAGATTCTTTACTCCCCATTAACCACCTGGGAAAACGCTGTGAGAAGACCGCCGAAAAGCCTATTGAGTTCGATTTGAGTTTCACAGGCCCCGAAACGGCCCCGTTTGGCTCTCGGAGACAAAAATCGCGCGTCTACTCACTTGGGATGAATCCTTACTCCCGTTCCTCCGAATGCCGCACCGTGCCTTGCCGTCTTGAAACACGGGGGAGTAAATTGCGAAATCGCAGGTGAAAGGGAGTAAAACGACAAAGAAAAAGCCTCCGTCCCAACGCGGGAACGGAGGCTCGGTTATCGTATTTACTCACCAACATCGCTGGCGGCTTTGCCATGACTCTCGTACGAAACGAAACTCAGCGGCACAGTGCGGCACTCAAAAATGCAGGTCAGAACCCTATCAGCCTACTCCCACTCGATCGTCGCGGGCGGCTTGGACGTGATGTCGTAGCAGACGCGGTTGGCGCCAGGGACCTCGGCAACGATGCGGCCGGAGATGCGGGCCAGGACGTCGTAGGGCAGCTTGGCCCAGTCGGCGGTCATGGCGTCGCTGGACTCCACGGCGCGCAAGATGATCGGGCGCTGATAGGTGCGCTCGTCGCCCATAACGCCAACGGACTTGATGTCGGGCAGGACTGCAAAATACTGCCAGCAGCTGTGCTCGGAGTTGCGCTCGCCGGTCTGCTCAAACAGACGCTGGTTGTAGGCGTCGAGCTCCTCGCGCACGATGGCGTCGGCGTTCTTGAGGATCTCGAGCTTCTCCTTGTCGACCGCGCCGATGATGCGGATGGCAAGGCCCGGGCCCGGGAAGGGCTGGCGGAACACGATGTGGCCCGGCAGACCGAGCGCAAGGCCAAGCGCGCGGACCTCGTCCTTAAAGAAGTGATCGAGCGGCTCGATAAGGTCGAAGTGCACGCCCTCGGGGAACGGAATCAGGTTGTGGTGGCTCTTGATGGTGGCCGTCTTGCCGCCCGTCTTGCGAGCGCCGGACTCGATGATGTCGGGGTAGATGGTGCCCTGAGCCAGGTACTTGACCGGCTTGCCGTCGCACTCGAGCTGCTGCGCCACGGCGAAGAACTCTTTCCAGAACTGCGTGCCGATGATGCGGCGCTTCTCCTCGGGCTCGGTCACGCCGGCCAGAAGCTCGGCATAACGGTCCTCAGCGTGGACGTGGATAAAGTCGACGTCAAACTGCTTGGTGAAGACCTCCTCCACCTGCTCGGGCTCACCCTTGCGCAGCAGACCGTGGTTGATGAACACGCAGGTCATCTGCTTGCCCACGGCGCGGGCGCCCAGCGCAGCCACGACGGAGGAGTCGACGCCACCGGACAGGGCCAGAATCACGCGGTCGTCGCCGACCTTCTCGCGGAACTCAGCCGTCATGGTCTCGACCAGGTTGTCCATGCTCCAGTTGGGCTCCAGGCCGCAGATCTCAAACAGGAAGTTGCTCAGCAGCTGCTGACCGTACTCGGAGTGCTTGACCTCGGGGTGGAACTGCGTGGTGAAAATCTTGCGCTCGACGCACTCCATGGCGGCAACCGGGCACACGTCGGTGCTGGCGGTAACGGTAAAGCCCTCGGGCACCTCGGACACGGCATCGCGATGGCTCATCCACACGGTCTGCTCCATGGGCGTGGAGTTAAAGAGCTTGGCACCGGCCGTGCGAGCGATGGTGGCGCGGCCGTACTCGCCCACCTCGGAGTGGCCGACCTTGCCGCCGAGCGTCACGGCCGTGATCTGATGGCCGTAGCAAAAGCCCAGGACGGGAAGGCCCAGGTCAAAGATGGCGGGATCGATGGACGGAGCGTCCTCGGCGTACACGGAGGCCGGGCCGCCGGAAAGGATGAGCGCAGAGGCGTTCATCTCGCGAATCTCGTCGGCCGAGATGTCGCAGGGAACGATCTCGGAATACACGTTGAGGTCGCGGACGCGACGGGCAATGAGCTGACCGTACTGCGCACCAAAGTCGAGTACGAGGACCTTTGCGGAAGCCTTTTGATCCATGGTTTCCCCCTCTTGTTGGCGGGGAGCCGGTGCCCACCCGCGTGAATGAACGAAAATAACTTTCATAGTGTACACGTTATATGGGGTTTCTCGTCCCTCGCAGCCATCAGCGCACGGCAAACGCACGACCGGGGCCCTATTTGACGGCGATTGAAGTATTACCAAACGTTACAGATGATGTAATACGTTTGAACATTGGACGCCCTGTGCCACAATACTGCCGAACGACTCCGCCTCTGCGGCGGCAAATACGATAGGAATACCAGCATGAAGCGCATCCTTCTCATCGCCACGGGCGGCACCATCGCATCGACCGAGGACGGCAATGGCCTCTCCCCCGCCCTGACCGGTGAGGAGCTCGCCCAGAGCGTCCCCGAGATCTCGGGCCTCTGCGAGCTCGACGTCGTGCAGCCCATGAACATCGACAGCACCAATATGCGCCCCAGTGACTGGATGCGTATCCGCGACGTCATCGTCGAGGGTTATGCCGACCACGACGGCTTCGTGATTCTGCACGGCACCGACACCATGAGCTACACCGCGGCAGCGCTTTCCTACCTGATTCAGGACAGCCCCAAGCCCATCGTGCTCACCGGCTCGCAAAAGCCCATGGGCAATCCCTTTACCGACGCCAAGCTCAACCTGTACCAGAGCCTGCTCTTTGCGCTCGACGAGCACTCGCACGATGTATCGATTGTGTTTGGTGGCGTCGCCATTGCCGGCACGCGCGCCCGTAAGCAGCGTACCATGAGCTTTAACGCGTTCATTAGCGTCAACTATCCGCCCATTGCCTATATCCGCAACGACCGCATCGTTCGCAACGGACTCCATGGCACTCACCAGAACGAGAACCCGGTTCGTTTCTACGACAGCATCGACCCGCGCGTATTTGTACTCAAGCTTACGCCCGGCGTAAACCCGAGTATCCTGGACGCCCTTGCCGATAGCTACGACGCCGTGATTCTGGAGACCTTTGGCATTGGCGGTATTCCCGAGTTTGGCGAGTCCGGCGAGTCATTCCAGGAGACAATTTTCCGCTGGGTCGATTCGGGCCGCACCGTCGTTATGACCACGCAGGTCCCCGAAGAGGGCCTCGATCTGGGCGTTTATGAGGTCGGCCGTGCCTACGCCGACCATCCGGGTATTTTGCGCGGCGATGATATGACCACCGAGACGCTCGTGGCCAAAACCATGTGGGCACTCGGCCAGTCACGCGATGCCGCCGAGATCCAGCGCCTGTTCTACAGCCAAGTCAACCACGACCGCATCCCGATGGCCTAATTCAGTTGTCGACGGGTATTCCCTATTCGATACCCTCGAGAAGCTCTGACACCGTCATGCCAAGGGCGGGCGCGATCTTAAATAGAACCTTGAGCGTGAAATTTGCCGTCCCATCTTCGATTCGGTCGAGGTAGGGTCGGCTGATTCCTGTCGCCACACAAAAATCAACCTTGGAGATACCAAGGTCCCTGCGCGTCTCTTCGACCCGCCTGCCAAGAATCTGTTTAGCACGTTCGTCCATGCAGACGAGTTTGAAATGGAGCCGAACATAAACGTAAACTATAGTTTACGTTTTGCCGAATACACAGGAGTTTTCTATGTCGGGTTCTTCGGTCCGCACGTACCGAGCCACGCTTCGCACAAACAGCGCACCGCCCAAGCTCGTCGTCGTTGAAGCAGAATGTCTTTCGCCCGATGAGCGCACAGCATTTGCATTGCTATCAAGTCGCGTCGCCGCCGTTCTGGTCCCTTGCCCGGCGCAAGGCGAACTTGCCATCCAATGCCAAGCGCACAGCTGCTCGCTCAATCAGGCTGCCGTAATCGCAACCAGCCAACGCGGCCTGCCGCTCCTTTTAGAAGCCGGTATCGCACTCGCCCTCCGCGGCTCCGGATACGAAAACGAGGCCGCCGCCGATATGGTCTTTAAACCACGATCGAGCGGCGGCCTCGCAGCAGCCATTGAATATGCGTGCAGGCTCGTTGCCTAAAAGGACAAGCTAGAAACCAAAACCAAAGCCCGTTCCGGTAATCGCCGAGTACATAAAGTAGACGTTGATCACGTTGAGGAACACACCCGTGATGCAACCGTTGCGCAGGTAGCGCTCGCACACGATGCGCGCCATGGCGGCGGAGTCATCATTGTTTTTAGCCTGGCGTCCCGCCGTAAAGTACGTCATCACGCTTAGCAGCAGGTTGAGCACCGGCAGTGCCAGCAGCTCGTAGCTCTTGCCCCAGCGCGTCGCCTCGCCGGCGGCATTAAACTTCGTCGCCACCTCGGGACCAATGTTGGGGATAACACACGCTGCAACCACCAGCGGAATCACCGCAAGCACGAGCAACGCAATACCCATGTAGCCAGCTTTTTTGCCGTATTTAAACATATGCGTCGTCCTTACACGTTAAAGCGGAAGTGCACGACGTCGCCATCGGCCATGACATACTCTTTGCCCTCGATACGCAGCTTGCCGGCGGCCTTGGCGCCCTGCTCGCCACCGAGCTCGATGTAGTCGTCGTAGCCAATGACCTCGGCCTTAATAAAGCCGCGCTCAAAGTCGGTGTGGATGACACCGGCAGCCTGCGGAGCGGTCGCACCCTGACGCACCGTCCAGGCCTTGACCTCCATCTCGCCAGCCGTAAAGAACGACTGCAGGCCGAGCAGCTTGTAGGCTGCCTGCGCGAGCACGTCCAGACCGGGCTGCTCCAGGCCCAGGCTCTCCAGGTAGTCGGCGGCGTCCTCGGGATCGAGCTCGGAAAGCTCGGCCTCGATCTTGGCGCAGATCGGCAGCGGCTTGACGCCGTCGATGGGCGCCAGGTCGTCGTTGAGCATATCCTCGTCCACGTTGGCCACATACAGGATGGGCTTCATGGTGAGCAGGAACAGACCCTTGGCGGCAGCACGCTCCTCGTCGGTCATCTCCATGGACGCGGCGCGCTTACCCTCGTTGAGCCAGGCGAGTAGGCGCTTGGCGACCTCGAACTTGGGCATGAGCTCCTTGTCGCGCTTGGCCTCCTTCTCGAGCTTGGGCAGTTGCTTCTCGAGCGTACCCATGTCGGCCAGGATGAGCTCGGTCATGATGGTGTCGGCGTCACCGGCGGGGTCGACGAACTCGCCGGTGCGGCCCACTTCGCGCATAACGTTGGGATCCTTAAAGTAGCGAACGACCTCGCAGATGGCGTCGGTCTCGCGGATGTTTGCCAAGAACTGGTTGCCCAGACCCTCGCCCTCGTTAGCGCCCTTCACCAGACCTGCGATGTCGACGAACTCGACCGTTGCCGGCACAATGCGGCCGGGGTTGACGATGTCGGCGAGCTTTTGCAGGCGGCTATCGGGCACGTCGACGATACCCACGTTGGGGTCGATCGTGGCAAACGGGTAGTTGGCGGCAAGGCCGGTCTTTTTGGTAAGCGCGGTGAACAGCGTCGACTTGCCTACGTTGGGCAGGCCCACGATACCGATGGAAAGGGACACAACAGCTCCTTTTGGTACAGGTACTTCAAACTGCATAAGTATAGCGCCGCCGTGGCATCTGGGCGAACCCGGACGCCACGGCGGCGCAAATGAAGCAGAGATAGGGGTCGCTGACTAGTCTGCGAGCTTTTCCACCTGATCGAGCATCTTATCGAGCTTGGCCTTTGCCTCGGCCTTGACCTTCTCGGCCTCCTCGTGAGCCTTCGCCTTCTGGGCGGCCTTTTCCTCGGCCTCGGGATCGACGACGACCAGATTGGACGCATCGTGTTCGACCAGCTTGAGCGCATGCTCGGGACAAACCTTGACGCAGGCTCCGCAACCCAAACAATACGTGGACTCCAGTGCAAAGCGGCCGCTTCCCACCAAATCGCAGGCGGACGTGGGGCACGCGTTAACGCACTCGCCGCACGACGTGCACTTGTCAAAATCGCATTCCGGCGTGCTCACCTGCATGTTCTGGGCAAGCTCGGGGTGGTTTTGCAGCGTCGAGAGCACCAGCTGTCGTCCATGCGTGAGCGAGCGGCGACGCTTGGTCGTCGTGGTGCCGCACATGGTGTTGAGCGTGCGCTCCAGCTGGGTGATCTGATGGCGATGGGCTTTGAGCTTCTGCGTCACCGAGGCCAGCGCCGCCGTCGCCGGGTTGAGCTTGGTCACCGTCAGGCCCGTGGTGCGGGCGATCTTTTCCATGTATTCCTTGCGCTCGTACTCGCGGCGCTTATGGCATTTGAGGCTCTTGGGGTCGACCTCCAGGCCCATACCCGTACCAGCCCATTCCTCGGCCTTCGCAATCGCCTCGCCCAGCATGTCCTCGCCACCGGTGTTGCGGCATTTATCGCACACGCCCAGCGGCAGATACACACTCACGTTGGGATAGTCGGCCAGCACCGAGAACCAGGTCTCGGCTGTAATATCGCCCACGCAGGCAACGACGACCTCGTTCTCGCGCGGCATGCGCTTAAGGGCGCGCGTGCAGGTAACGTAGGCGGTCTCGTGACTTGTAGCCGCCGAGACAATGTCGTCATACAGGTTTTTGGGCGCCAGGCGCGGCGAGATGATCGCCTCAGTCGGACAGGCAGCGGCGCACAGGCCACACTTGCGACAGGAATCGAGGATCTCGATGGCATCTTCCTCGACCTCGATGGCGCTGACCGGACACACGTCCATGCACGCGGTGCAGCCACTCTTTTCGTTTTTGCAGGTCAAGCACGGAATGGTGTTGCCGCGCGGACGCTCCTTGTAGTCGGCAGGATTCCACTGCGGCGCCGACGGATCGAGCGCATCGGTCACACCGCCAAGCGGGTTTTTGAGAAAGTCGAAACCCTTGCTGATCTCGATAATGTCATCAAACAGATCGTGTTCCTGCGCCATGCGCGGCCCCTCCCTGAGCAGTGCAAACAAGCAAGAGATAATAATACGCTATCGGTCCACACCTCGGGCAAATTTCACGCGGCGCATCTTTGCGGCAAATAGCCCATGGCCTATCGCCGCCTCGATTGCACAAGGTCAATCAAGCGCCAAACTATGCCTCGCGCATGAGCTGCACGAGCTTTTGCCTAGTCACCTTTGCCTGTTCGTTGGCCATGTTGCGCTCGTTCTTAAAAGTTGCGTCGGCAACGCTCAGCAAATCGGCATCGGTAATCTCACCAAGCCCCAGCTCCTCAAGCGTCGTCGGCAGACCGACGCGCTGGCAAAACTCGAGCACCTGATCAAGCTCGGGCGCACGCTCCAGGCGCAGCTGCACCACCAGACCAAATGCCACGGCCTCACCATGCATGGCCTTGCACTCGGGCAGGATCGTCAGACCGTTGGCGATGGCATGCGCCAACGCCAAGCCACCACTCTCAAAACCGACGCCCGAGAGCAGAATATTGCACTCGATCAGACGCTCAACCGCCGGCGATGTACGGCCCTTTTTGAGATCGCGCTTGGCAGCGACACCGCATTCCATGAGCGTGTCGTAGCAGGAACGTGCCGCGACCAGGGCCAAGTGCCCCGGCGCGCCACCGTGCTCGTTGGTGCCGTGCGCCGCGGCGCACGAACGCGCCTCGAAGTACGTTGCCAGCGCATCGCCCATGCCAGCGACCGTCATACGCAGTGGGGCCGCCGCGACCACGTTGGTATCGACCACGACCAGGTCTGGATTCTTCTCGAGTATCAGGTAGCGGTCGAACGACCCATCCTCGTGATACAGCACCGAAATCGCGCTGCACGGACCGTCCATAGAAGCCGCCGTGGGGCATACGCACAACGGCAACTCGGCATAAAACGCTACTGCCTTGGCGATATCGAGCATCTTGCCGCCGCCAATACCCACCACCATGTCGCAATACTCGGCCCGGGCTTCCTTGGCCATTTCGACAACGGCATCTTCCGTACACGGACCGTCATAAATCTTAAAGAACGGCTCGCTTAGATCTTCGTCCAGAAATCCATCGACGATCTGCCTGCACAGCCGATCCTCGGTGCCCTGGTCAAACAAGACATAGGCAGCGCAGCCCAACCATGACAAATACCTGCCCTGACGCGAAAGTTCGCCCGGCCCCTGAACATACCGGCCGGGACCGCCATAAACCATAGGAAGCGCCATACGAGAATCCGCCCTTCATCAAACAACGATTGGTGCAAAGTAACCTGCCCCCTTTGCACCATAGCAAAAAGGGGCAAAGCCATCTGCCGGCTTTGCCCCTTCCTTACCTTAGTTTACTCATCCATGAGGTAGTAGTGACCCAGTGCGTCGGCACCCAGAATGGCGTTTGCGACCATCTCGGGCGTCACCTCAAACGGCATGTTGCACATGGTGTCATCGGGCGCGCAGGCGGCCTCGGCAACAATCATGGCCTGCTCGCGCGTAAGCTCGGCAACGCCAAGTTCCTTCATCGTGACCGGCAGGCCCAGCTCAATGCAGAAGCCCAAGACTTCCTCGAGTTTCTCAGTCGGAGCATCCTCGAGTACCAGCTGAACGATGGTGCCAAAGGCGACCTTCTCGCCGTGATACATGCCGTGGCACTCGGGCAGCATCGTCAGGCCATTGTGGATGGCATGAGCAGCAGCAAGGCCCGAGCTCTCAAAGCCAATGCCCGAAAGCAGCGTGTTGGCCTCGATGATATGCTCGACGGCAGGCGTGAGCGCACCCTTCTCCAGCGCGACCTTGGCCTTGACGCCATCGGCCATAAGCGTCTCGTAGCAGAGCTTGGCGAGCGCCAGGCCGGCCATGCCGCCCTTACCGCCGGCGCAAGTGCCACCGTCGGCATCATGCGTCGCCTGGGCCTCAAAGTAGGTTGCGAGCGCATCGCCCATACCGGAAACCGTCAGGCGCACCGGGCTCGCCGCGATAACCGTCGTATCCATCAGGACAATGTTGGGGTTTGCCTTAAGGAAGAGATATTTATCGAACTGGCCATCGTCGGTGTAGAGCACCGAAAGTGCCGAACACGGGGCATCGGTCGAAGCAATGGTGGGGCAAATGATAACCGGGGACTCCAGGTAATAGGCGACGGCCTTCGCGGTGTCGAGGATCTTGCCGCCACCGACGCCGACGATGATGTCGCAACCGTTGTCGCGAGCGAGCGCAACCAGGCGATCGACCTCGCCCTTGGAGCACTCGCCGTTAAAGTCCTCAAACAGCAGCTCGGCCTTAGCCTCGGCAAAACCGCCCTCGATCTTGGCACCGACGCGCTTCTTGCCCGAAGGCGTCACGATGACGAGGGCCTTAGCGCCGAGCGGCTCGACATAGGAGCCGAGCTTGGCGAGCTCGTCCGGACCCTGGATGTACTTGCTGGGGCTATTGAAAATTGCAGCCATAACTATCCCATTCTCTAAAAGAAAAAAGAAAGGGGCTCCGTACAGATACGTGCGGAGCCCCTCGTTACGATAACAAGAGTCGATTAGAAATCGATGTCGGTGTCGTAGTAGCAGGCCTTGAGGATCTTCTCGAAGTCGGCAGCCTTGGTCTCACGCGGGTTCTCCGGCGTGCAGGCGTCGGTCTCGGCGTTCGCGGCGATCTCGGGCAGCTTGGCGAGGAACTCCTCCTCGGAAACCATCTGCGGGTTCTCGGCGTCGACCTTCACGCCACCATTCGCGTAATCCTTGATGGACTGCGGGATGTTGAGCTGGTCGTTGAGGTCGCGGATCTTCTGGACGAGCGCAGCGATGAGCTCCTCGTTGGTCTCGCCGGGAAGGTGCAGGACCTCCTTGGCGACGTAGGCGTAACGCTCGGCGGCACGCGGGTCCTTGGAGTTCCACTGGATGACCTTGCCCAGGTACATGGCGTTAGCAGCACCGTGGATGATGTGGCCGTTCTCAAAGGCTGCACCGGTCTTGTGAGCCATGGAGTGCACGATGCCGAGCAGGCCCGAGGAGAAGGCGATGCCGGCGATGCACTGGGCCTCGTGCATGTGCTGACGGGCTTCCTTGTCGCCCTCATAGGACTTCGGGAGCCACTCGACGATCTCGCGGATGCCGTGCAGAGCGTTGGCGTCGGTGAACATAGAGGCGAAGGTAGAAACGTAGGCCTCCATGCAGTGGGTCAGAGCATCCATGCCGGTGTGAGCGCACAGCTTGGCGGGCATGGTGTAGGTGAGCTCGGGGTCGACGATGGCGACATCAGGGGTGATGTTGAAGTCGGCCAGCGGGTACTTGATGCCCTTAGCGTAGTCGGTGATGACGGAGAAGGCAGTGACCTCGGTAGCGGTACCGGAGGTGGAGGAAATGGCGCAGAAGTGAGCCTTCTGACGCAGCTCGGGGAAGCTGAACGGCTGGATGATGTTATCGAAGGACTCCTCGGGATACTCGTAGAAGACCCACATGGCCTTAGCGGCATCGATGGGCGAGCCGCCGCCGATGGCGATAATCCAGTCGGGCTCGAACTCGCGCATGGCCTCGGCGCCCTTCATGACCGTCTCGATGGACGGATCGGACTCGACGCCCTCGAACAGCTTGACCTCGAAACCGCCTTCCTTAAGGTCGGCCTCGACGTCCTGCAGGAACCCGCCGCGGCGCATAGAGCTGCCGCCAGAAACGATGATGGCCTTCTTGCCCTTGAGGTTCTTCACCTCGTGGCGAGCGCCCTCACCAAAGTACAGATCGCGAGGATTGGTAAAACGTCCCATACTGTGCCTCCTAAACAAGCCCCTCTTAGACTTGCGTATATAACGGAGCACCCAATTGGCTCCGTTAGGACCGTTTTGCGCGTTGCCGGCGATGACAATGCGCGATGTCTAAACGTCTCAACGCTCAGACAAACACTATTCTACCGTTCTGGTTGGTCAGTTATTCACCTAAAGCCGACAATGATGAAACGTTTTTTCTATCCCTGAAGACCCTTGTGGGGCATTCATACTCCCAAGCTGGGCAAACGTTTTATCAAGGTTGACCACATATCCCGGGCAGGACTGTGCCCCTCCAAAATGCGCCCCGTTCGCCGCCAAAAATCGACCGTTTGCGGCACCGTGATACCACTCAGTCGTCCAAGGTGCCGACATTTGTGCGACATCCGTCTTCGTGGTGCAAAGGTGCATGTCCAAGTGCGGCACCCCCGGTGTGCCACATGCGGGTAAACTAGAACCTTATATAGAGACATTTGAACCCTAACCGCAGCAAAGGAGGCCCCATGGCATTCGATCCCATTCAAGAGGATTGCCATCGCCTCGTTCTTGAGGCCTTGCGCCGCGACAATATCCCGCTCACCGACGGTGCCGCCGTAGAGCGTCTGATGGAACAATTCACCCGCAACCCCGCACCGCTCATCGTGCACGACCGCGACCGCGCCGGGCACCTCATTGCCAAGGTGGTCGAGGCTGTCGATTACCGCATTCCCTTTATCCCTGACGATACCCAGGCAGAGCAAGAAGAGACCGCAGCCGAGAACATGCTCCGCGAGGCAGCCGCGCTCGATCCGGCCAACTGGGATGCCCAGCGCATGCTGACGGCGCTCACCGCCGAATCCAACGAGGAATACGTGCAGTATCTGGTGTCCAAGTGCGACGAGGTGGAGCACGATTTGGCGCTCAAGATTGCCTCGGCTCAGGACTCCTACGAGCGTGAGGCCGCAGGCGACCTGACCCGCCGTCCCTACCTGCGCTGGCTTGCCGCCTTGGCATCGCGCGCGCTCATTAGCGGCCGCTACCGCATGTCGCTGGATGCCGCGAATCGCAGCCTAGACTTTGCGCCCAACGACCCCGCCGGCGTCCGCCATACTGCGATGCTTGCCATGGCAAAGCTCGAATACCCTGCCGAGGAGCTCAAGCGTTTTCGTTCTGCCCACTCCGTGCCCTATCTTGCCAACACGCCGCTGCGCCGCCGTCCCAAGGACGCAGAGCGCGACCTGGACCCGTGGACGCTCATCGCGCTGATGAGCGCCGCCTGGCGCGAGCTGGATTACGAGGGCGCCGAACACTACCTGCGCATCCTGGTACGCTCATGCCCGCATGCAGCCGAAGCACTCTACTTCCAAACCGAGTTTCCCGATGGCGTCTATGCCCGCGTCAACGTGGGTGCAGGCTCCACCGACGAGCTCGTCCTTGCCCTGTCCGAGGCGACGCCGGTGCTGCAGGAGGGCCTAGGCGCGCCCGACAACGCCAGCTTTGCCGCCTGGGTCGCCACCAACGACATCGTGCGCTCCCAGATCGACGAACGAATCCTGCACGCAGCCGAGCAGGGGCTTCCATTTAAGGGAGGGGACCTCTAATGGATCCGAGCGTCTACATCCCCGCCTACTTGGAGCGCACCTATCTGGCGTCGCACCCCGAGCTCACCGATGCAGCACGCGAGCTTGTCCATAACGACATCAGCGCGAATCCTCACAAGTATGCGCAGACCGAGCATGCCCAGGCGCTGCTGTCCTATGCCGGTGTTCATCGTCACCTGCTCGACGAACTCCATCGCATCGAGGACATGGGCAGCGACGAGGAGTTCGAGCAGACGCGCAATCGTCTGTTCGACGACATGCGCGATGAGCTGCTCAAGATCGTCCGCGTCGATGCACTGGCCGTCGACGCGCAGCTGCTCGCCATCATCCTGGCCGACACGCCCGTTGACGCCTGCCTGGGCGACCTGATGAAGCTCGAGGCGAGCACGGCCGACTACCTGCAACAGAGCGTGCCCGGGTTTGATATGGAGGCCCCGCACTATTGGGCCAATAATGTTTTGGCCGACGGTGTCACCGCAGCAAACCTTACCGTGAGCGAGCCGGCGCTTATCGGGTGGCTCCACACGCTCGAGGCCATCTCGCAGCTGTGCATGGCGAGCGCCCGCTACCGTGCTGCTGCCAACTACGCTCGCCGCGTCCTTAAAGCAGAAGGCTATCCCACCCGGGCCGCCGGCACCGTGCTGCTCGCTCTCGCTCGCCTGGAAGACCAGGACGGCTTTTTTGCCCTAGCCCACCAGCTCGAGGAACAGATGGGGGCAGACGCACTCGAAAACTCTCCTTGGTACCTGCTCGCCCGCACGATTCTGCTGTTCAAAACAAACAAGATGCGCCCGGCGACGCGCGCGCTGCGTGAGTTCGCTAACCGTTGCGAGGGCGGCGCGTTCTTTTTGCTGAACCCCATGTATCAGACACCGTACCTTCCCTGCCGGCCCGAACCGCACGACCCCTGGGACCTTTCGCATCAGGCAGTTTGGGAAGCCGACGGCATCATCTCGGACACCCCCGACTTTGCCCCCTGGGCCAACGCCTGCGAAGATGTATCGCAGCTTGCCCAGGAATTTGCGCGCCGTTACGGCTTTTAACGGCGCAAACGCCACGACCATGTCATTCACGTTAGGAACGGCTTCATGAACTTCCGCTCATCTCTCGCCTGTGCCTCGAGCGATATCGCCCGCTGGGGGCTGCGCTCCATCCTTAAGCGCCAGGGCGGCGTACTCCCCGGCCGCATCGCCATGAAGATCGACCCCGAGCTGCTAAGCGACCTCGCGAGCCTGGTCGACCGCAGCGTGGTGATCACCGGCACCAACGGCAAGACCACCACCTCCAACCTCATCGCCGACGCCGTTGCTGCCAGCGGTGCTACCGTGGTGTGCAACCGTGCCGGCAACAATATGGAGCCTGGTGTGGTGGGTGCTCTGCTCGAGGCCCGCGGCGGCCTTAAGCACACCAGCAGTGGCAAGCGCGTAGGCGTTTTTGAATGCGATGAGCTCTACACTGTGCGCGTCCTGCCCAAGCTCAAGCCGACGTACTTCGTGCTGCTCAACCTGTTCCGTGACCAGCTAGATCGCTATGGCGAGATCGATCACACCCAGGAGGTCATCGCCCACGCGTTGGAGCTTTCGCCGGCAACGACGCTCATCTACAACGCCGACGACCCGCTGTGCGCCTCGATTGCCGCGCGCGTTCCCAACGCGAGTATTGCCTTTGGCATCGACGGCGCCACGGGCACCGAGTCCGACCGCATTAGCGACTCGCGCTTTTGCTCGCAGTGCAACGCCCCGTTGGAGTACGACTACGTACAGTATGGTCAACTCGGCGCCTACCATTGCCCCTCGTGCGGCTGGGCCCGCCCTGCGCTTGTCCGTCGCGTGACGGGCGTGGAACTCGGCTGCGACGGCTACGGCTTTGACCTTGTCTTTGGACCCGATACCGACGCACCCGCAACGCACATCGCCACGCGCTACAACGGTCTGTACATGGTCTATAACGTTGCCGCCGCCTTCTTTGCCACACACGAGTTGGGCGTGAACACGGCGCTTCTACAGCCTACGCTCGATGCCTATGTGCCTGCCGGCGGTCGTATGGGGCGCTGGGATATCGCCGGCCGCACCGTCGAGGCCAACCTGGCCAAGAATCCCGTAGGCTTCGATCGACAAATCCAGTCCATCAAGACGGCAGACGGCAGACTCTGCGCTTTCTTCCTCAATGACAACGACGCCGACGGCCACGATGTCTCGTGGATCTACGACGTCGACTTCGAGCGCATCGCCGATACCTCGGGGCTTGTCGCCTTTGCCGGCGGCACGCGTGCACACGATATGCAGGTGCGCCTCAAGTACGCCGGCATCGACGCCGCCATTATCTCGGACGTCGCGCAGGCAATTGGCGCCATGGCAGACGAGGCCGCCGATGACACCTTCTACGCCGTCGCCAACTACACGGCCTTCCCGCCGCTGGTCAAAGAACTCGACGGGCTCAAAGGCACCGATGCAAGTTCGGTCGCCTCCCACGCCGTAACGCGCGCCGATGGTAGCGCTGTCCCCACCGATATCGCGCCAGTCGAGCTCTCGCGCCCGCTGCGCATCGTCTACCTGTATCCCGATGCCCTCAACCTCTATGGCGACGGCGGCAACGTCATCGCCCTCGAGCGCCGCTGCGCCTGGCGCGGCATCCCCGTTCGCGTGGATGAGGTCCGCATGGGCGAGGTGCTCGATCTGCATGATGCCGATATCGTCATGATGGGCGGCGGATCCGATCGCGACCAGCTAGCCGTGGCACACGAGCTGCTCGCCCAAAAAGACAAGGTCGCAGCCTATGTTGAGGACGGCGGTTCGCTGCTCGCCATCTGCGGCAGCTATCAGCTGCTCGGCCGTTCGTACTATATGGGCGAAAATCGCATCGAGGGCCTGGGCGTCATTGCCGCCGAGACCGTACGCGGCTCCGACCGCCTGATCGGCAACGTCGCCGTCAAGACCGACCTGGCACCCGAGCCCTTTGTCGGATTCGAGAACCACGGCGGCCGCACGCTTTTGGACGTCGATGCCACGCCGCTCGGAACGTCCGTCGTCACGGGCACCGGCAACAACGGCGACGATGGCTTTGAGGGTCTGATCTACAGGGGAGTCATCGGCACGTACCTGCACGGACCAGCGCTGCCCAAAAACCCCGAACTTGCCGACTGGCTCATCGCCCACGCCCTTGAGCGCCGTGGCGACGCACAGGCCGCCGCCCTGCTGCCGCTCAAACCCCTCGACGACACCTACGAGCACGCCGCCCACGACGCCGCGATGAAGCTCCTCCCCTAACGCCCCACCACCACAAAGGGGACAGGCACCTTTGTGGTGGTTTTCCAGTTTGCCAACGATATACGCGCCGACAAAAAAGTCTGCTATACTCTTTCCCGCTGTCCCCATCGTCTAGCGGCCAAGGACGCCACCCTTTCAAGGTGGATATCGCGGGTTCGAATCCCGCTGGGGGCACCATTTGAAATGCAAAGCCCGTTACCCTTGTGGTGACGGGCTTTTTTCTTCTCCAACGCCGGGATTCGAACCCGACAGGGTGCGGAGCTGAGGAAACGCGTAAGCGTTTTCCAGCGCAGCACGCAAGGAGCGGAGCGACGCAGCGAAAGCGGGCGGCGCCAGCCGCACGCGGACATCCCGCTGGGGGCACCACTGAATCTGAGAAGCCCGTTGCCCTCGCGGCGGCGGGCTTTTTGCTACCCATGCGCCGGGATTCGAACCCCGAAGGCATAAAATCACACTGTCATCCAAGGGCCCGTGGACAAAAAATAGCAAATATGAGTACTGTTACCAATTTAGTAACAGCGATTTCATGCCATCAGAAGGCGATTTGGACACAAGGCGTCCTACGGCGGAGGAATTGCAGGCGTTTATCAGCTAAGTACTTGGACATATGTTGCGTAACACTGCATATTTTGCAAAAAGATAATGCTACAGGGCTTGTGACAGTACTCATATTTGACGTTTTTTGCCCACGGCCCCTTATTGCGTGGGCGAATCAGTTGCAAAGCGGGATCCAAAGCGTCCTTCGCAAACAAAAAGCCGGGGCCCACGCGATGCGGACCCCGGCTCAATACCGTGACGATATGTCGGTTACGTTCTACACGTAGAACAGAATGTCGTCGTAGGTCGGAACCGGCCAGTAGTCGGCGGCCACGATCTCCTCCATTGCGTCCACGGCGGCACGCAGCGTATCCATAGCGGGAACGACCTCGTGCGCGTATACGTTGGCCTGCTCCTGGCCATCGAGAGCCTCGGCCTTCTGATGTACGGCGTCGAGCGCCTTGATGGAGTCGTTGATGGCGGTGATACCGTTGCAGAGCTTGTTGAGCGTGTTCTGCTCGCACTGCATGGCGGCCTCAGCACCGGCGGCACGAATAGTCTCAAGGCCCTTAGCGACCTTGGTGGCATAGGCGGTAATGACCGGGCGATAAGTACGACGCGCCTCGCGAATCATCGTGGTGGCCTCGATGTTCATAAGCTTGTTGTACTTCTCGAGCTTGCAGTCGTAGCGGCACTGGGCCTCGGCGCGGGTCAGGACACCCGTCTCCTCAAAGAGCGCAATGGCCTTATCGGAAACAAAGGCGGGCAGGGCGTCGGCCGTGGTCTTGTTGTTGGCAAGGCCGCGCTTCTCGGCCTCGATGGGCCACTCGTCGGAGTAACCGTCGCCGGAGAACAGGATGCGCTGGTGATCGGTCAGCACCTTCTTGCAGTACTCGAGCGCGGCGTCCTGGAATTTGTCCTCGGGCGTGCCCTCAAGTGCATCGGCAAAGGACTTGAGCGACTTGGCCACGGCAGCATCGAGCACCAGGTTGGAGTCGGAGACGTTCTGCTCGGAGCCGCAGGCACGGAACTCAAACTTGTTGCCGGTGAAAGCGAACGGGGAGGTGCGGTTGCGGTCGGTGTTGTCCTGCATCAGCTTGGGCAGGGTGTCGGCGCCCAGGTCGAGCACGCCGCGCGTGGCGTGGACGGAAGCCTTGCCGTCGATGATCTTCTCGACGACCTCGGTAAGCTGGTCGCCCAGGAAGATGGACATAATCGCCGGAGGAGCCTCGTTGGCGCCCAGACGATGGTCGTTGCCGGCCGAGGCGACGGAAGCACGCAGGAGCTCCTGATAGTTATCGACGGCCTCGATCACCGCAGTGAGGAAGACGATGAACTGCAGGTTGTCGAGCGGGGTGTCGCCCGGATCGAGCAGATTCTCGGACTCGGTGCCGAGCGACCAGTTGTTGTGCTTGCCCGAACCGTTGATGCCCTCGAAGGGCTTCTCGTGCAGCAGGCAGACCAGATCGTGGCGGGAGGCGATGAGCTTCATCTTCTCCATCATGACCAGGTTCTGGTCGATGGCCTCGTTGACCTCGCCATAGACGGGGGCGAGCTCATGCTGGCAGGGGGCAACCTCGTTGTGCTTGGTCTTGGCGGGAATGCCGAGCGCCCACAGCTCGTTGTCCAGGTCCTTCATATAGGACGAGACGGTGGGGCGGATTGCGCCAAAGTAGTGCTCCTCGAGCTCCTGGCCCTTGCAGGGAGCGGCGCCAAAGAGCGTGCGGCCGGTGATGACCAGGTCCTTGCGCTTGCGGTAGGCGTCCTTCTTGATCAGGAAGTACTCCTGCTCATCGCCCACGGAAGGAACGACCTTCTTGGGGGTCTTACCAAACAGCGCCAAAACGCGCTTGGACTCACGCGAGAGTGCGGTCATGGAGCGCAGCAGCGGGGTCTTCTTGTCCAGGGCCTCGCCCGTGTAGGAGCAAAAAGCCGTGGGGATGCACAGGACGTCGTCCTTGATAAAGGCGGGGCTGGTGGGATCCCAAGCGGTGTAGCCACGGGCCTCGAAGGTGGCACGCAGGCCGCCGTTGGGGAAGCTGGAGGCGTCCGGCTCGCCCTGGATGAGGTTCTTGCCCGTAAACTTGGTAATGGCGGTGCCGTCGTGGTTGGGCTCGAGGAAGCTGTCGTGCTTCTCGGAAGTAATGCCCGAAAGCGGCTGGAACCAGTGCGCGTAGTGTGTCGCGCCCTTGGAGATGGCCCAGACCTTCATGGCATGGGCAACGGCGTTGGCCACATCCAGGTCGAGCGGCTCACCGTCCTCGAGGGTTGCAGCAAGGCGCTTCCAAATGTCCTTGGGGAGGTAGTCCTTCATGACTTCCTCAGAGAACACCATGGTCCCGAAGCGGTCAGTAAGTTCGGCCATACGGAACTCCCTTCGTATCGGCACCGCGTGAGAAGCGGTGTTGATTACTAACGAACGAGTCATAGATTAGGCTCGTCGTGTTTCCGCAACATTACCGTTATGTTGCTGTCACGAAACCAATCAATGAGGTTACCGCATCGCGGCGGCGTTGCCGCCCTCAACAGCCAATCAACTGTATAAATTGCAGACCTCTCCCCATAGTTTAAGGGTAGTCAATTTGAGACAGGGCTTTCTTAACTGGTATTTCGCATCAGATACCATTCAATATAGTCCCATCTTAGATTGACTACCCTGTTATAGGAAATGCCGATAGCGAAGCATTTTCGATTGGTATCCCCAAATAGCAAGAAAAACTCCACCTTAGCGCAGTGGTGCTGTAGAATCCTTGCTACAAAAACATCGCACCCAGGCATCTAAAGGAGCACGATATGCGCGTCGACGAGGTTTTTAAGCAGGCAGCATCCCAAGGCACCACGCCCATTTCGTTTGAGATGTTCCCGCCCAAGGGTGAGCTTACCCTCGATACGGCTCGCGAGGTGGCAGGCAACCTGTGCAAGCTTTCACCGAGCTTTGTCTCGGTCACTTGTTCCGCTGGCGGCTCGGGTAACGGTGCCACCACCGCCCCCATTGCACATATGATTACGAGCGAATTCGATACGCCCTCGGTAGCGCACCTCACCTGCGTTGGCCGCACACATGCCGATATCGCCGCCAAGATCGACGAGTATCGCTCGGCCGGCGTGGAAAACGTGCTGGCCCTGCGCGGCGACCTGCCCGCTGGCGCGACTGAGGACGACAAGCCCGCCTCCGACTACGCCCACGCCCGTGACCTCATCCCCGAGCTCGTCGACGCCGGCTTTTGCGTGGGCGCCGCAGCCTACCCCGAGGGTCACATCGCCTGCGAGGATCTCAACCTCTCGGTCGAGCACCTCAAGCAAAAGCAAGATGCCGGCGCAAGCTTCTTTGTGACACAGCTCTTCTTTGATAACGAGTGCTTCTATCGCTTCCGCGAGCTTGCCGACAAGGCCGGCATCACTGTGCCCATTACCGCGGGCATCATGCCGTTTATGGGCAAGTCGCAGATCAGCCGCATGGTCTTTATGTGCGGCGCGTCGCTGCCCTCCCCCGTCATCAAGATCCTCGCCAAGTACGAGAACGACCCCGAGAGTCTGCAGGCAGCCGGTGTAGATTATGCTGCTCGTCAGCTTTGCGACCTTAAGGAGCACGGTGCCGCCGGTCTGCACCTGTACACTATGAACCGTCCTGCAATCGCCGCAACCATTATGGAGCGCTTGGGGTAATGGAAAAACCGCACATCGATACAACCGCTGTCGAAGTGCCGGCCGACCTTGCGTCGCCGGCGCTTTACCGTGTCGATGCTGCGCACCATCCCCGTGTCGACCGTGCCGAGATGCTGCGGTATCTGGGTTACGGCGGCCAGCAGATTGAGCCCGAGCTGTCACGACGAATTGAGCTTGTCGTTGAGCGTCTGGAGCTGGACATTGAGCCCCGTGGCGTGCGACGCGTGTTTGCCGTCGATGCCACGGGCGTGGACGAGCAGGGCAAGCCTTGCATCCGTCTGGTCGGCACCAACGTTGAGCTGCGCGGTCGCGACATCTATCGCCACCTCAAAGACGCCCGCTTTGCCGCGCTCATGGCATGCACCCTCGGCATGGACGCCGAGCGTCGTCTGCGCACCACGGGAGCCCAGCAGCCCCTGGAGGGAGCCGTGCTCGACGCCGCATGCTCTGCCTATGCAGAAGCCGCCGTCGAGCAGATGGACCAGCAGGTCAAGGCTGCGGCCGCCGCACACGGACTCGCCGGTAACTGGCGCTTCAGTCCCGGCTACGGCGACTGCCCGCTTACGGCCCAGCGCTCAATCGTGAATGCGCTCAACGCCACGCGGCTCATCGGGCTTACCGTCACGCCGACCAGCCTGCTCATGCCCACCAAGAGCGTGACCGCGGTGATCGGTCTGTTTGACGGCGAGGTCCACGACGCCCAGAGCCGCCCCACCTGCAATATCTGTCGCATGCGCGAGCACTGTCGCTTCCGCGCCGCCCACACCACCTGCTATTCCAGCCATTAGGAGCTCATTGATGTTTACTCCGCTTATCACTCATGATTCTGACGGCACTGCATTGGCGGCACCCGTTGATGCCGCACGTCGCAACGGCGCTGCGTACAAGACGCGCACGATCGACGATCTGCGCATTAAGGACGATCGCCTGCGTGCGGCCATCGAGGGCACGGGGCACCTGCTGTTCGACGGCGGCATGGGCACCATGCTGCAGGCGGCCGGCATGAAGGCCGGCGCCCTGCCCGAGCTGCTCAACTTTGAGGAGCCTCAGGTCATTACCGACATCCAGCGTCAGTACGTCGAAGCCGGCTGCGACGTGATCACCGCCAACACCTTTGGCGCCAACGCCCACAAGCTCGACGGTACCGCCACCGTGGCAGATGTCTTTGCCGCCGCTGTCGCCTGCGCCCGCGCGGCCGGCGCCCACTACGTCGCCGGCGATATCGGCCCCATCGGCGCGCTGCTTCGTCCCCTGGGCACCCTGAGCTTTGACGAGGCCTACGACCTCTTTGCCGAGGAGGTGCGCGCCGGCGTCGCCGCGGGCGTGGACCTCTTTATTATCGAAACCATGACCGACCTAGCCGAGATCAAGGCTGCCGTCCTCGCCTGCCGCGAGAACTCCGACCTGCCCGTTTTTGCCACCATGACCTTTGAGGAAGACGGCCGCACCTTCCTGGGCACGAGTCCCGAGGTCGCTGCCATCACGCTCGACGCGATCGGCGCCGACGTCCTGGGCATCAACTGCAGCCAGGGACCGGCCGAGCTCCGAGGACTTGCCGCACGTATGCTCACCGTTACCGACAAGCCCGTTATGGTGCAGGCCAATGCAGGACTGCCCCGCGTGGACGATGACGGCAATACCGTCTTTGATATCCAGGCACCCGAATACGCCGAGGCCGTCGCCGGCATGATCGAGGACGGCGTGAGCGTCGTCGGCGGATGCTGCGGTACCACGCCGGCGCACATGGCGGCACTTCGCACCCTCATCGACAATCACACGCCCAGCCCGCGCCACCGCAAGCCCAGCATGTCGGTCACGAGCGCTCAGACGGTCGTGGACCTTCCCTGTGACGGCCACAAGATCGCCGTCATCGGCGAGCGCATCAACCCCACCGGCAAAAAGCGCCTGCAGCAGGCCCTACGCGACGGCGACCTGGACTACGTCGTAAGCCAGGGCATCAGCCAGCAAGAGCAGGGTGCCGATATCCTGGACGTCAACGTGGGCCTGCCCGAGATCGACGAGGTCAAGGTCATCCAGCAAGCGACCGAGCAGCTCCAAGGCTCCACGCTGCTGCCGCTGCAGATCGACTCCACCGACCCCGCCGCCGTCGAGGCCGCCGTGCGCCGCTACGCCGGCAAGCCCATCATCAACTCGGTTAACGGCAAGCAGCAGATCATGGACGAGATCTTCCCGCTGGTCGCCCACTATGGCACCAACGTCGTCGGCCTCACGCTCGACGAGGGCGGCATCCCCGATACCGCCGAGGCTCGCTTCGCCATCGCCGAGCGCATCGTGACCGAGGCCGCCCGCTACGGCATCGGCCCGGACCGCATCCTCATCGACTGCCTGGTCATGACCGCCTCGACCAACCAGCGCCAGGCTGAGCAGATCCTGCGCGCCATGTCTATGTGCAAGGAGCGCCTGGGCGTCAAATGCGCACTCGGCGTGTCGAACATCAGCTTTGGCCTGCCTGCTCGCCCGCTGCTGGGCTCGGTCTTTTTGGCTGCCGCTTTTGGCGCGGGCCTGGACGCCCCCATCATGAACCCAGGTTCCAAGCGCTTTATGGATACCGTCTACAGCTATCGCGTGCTGAGCGTCGAGGATGAGGGCTCGACCGGATACATCGAGCGCTACGCCGGCTGGACCGATCCGTATAAGATTGCCGCCAACCCGGCGGCCGCCCAGTCAGCATCGATCGATGCCGCGCCTACCGCAAGCACCACCGCAAGCGCCGATGACGACCCCATCCGCCACATGGTCGTCTCGGGACGCAAGGGCGAAATCGCGGCCGAGACCGAACGCCTGCTGGCCGACCACGACGCCATGGACCTCATCAACGACCACTTTATCCCCGCCCTCGATGAGGTCGGAGTCCTCTTTGACCAGGGCAAGTTCTTCTTGCCGCAGCTCATGGCCTCGGCCGAGGCCGCGCGCGTGGGCTTCGATACCATCAAGCGCCTGATGCCCGCCGGCGAGATTGCCGACAAGGGCAAGATCTGCGTGGCCACCGTCAAGGGCGACATCCACGACATCGGTAAGAACATCGTCAAGATGCTGCTCGATAACTACGGCTATACCGTCTTCGACCTAGGCCGCGACGTCGACCCGCAAGAGGTGCTCAAGACCGTGCGGGAGCGCGACATCAAGCTCGTCGGCCTCTCGGCGCTTATGACCACCACGGTCGTCGCCATGGAAGAGACCATCAAGTTGCTCCATGCCGAGGTTCCAGGCGTCAAGATCATCGTAGGCGGCGCCGTACTCACCCCCGAATACGCCAAGCAGATCGGCGCGGACTACTACGCCAAGGACGCCGCCGAAAGCGCTCGTATCGCCGAAGAGGTCTTTGGGCGGTAACACAACGGAAACAACCCCACACCAAAACGTGCCGCATGCGCCACTTGGCACGTGCGGCACGTTAGAATAGACGGGATTATGCTCGTTTTGGCAGATAGGAGCGCAAGGATGGCGATCACGCCCGCAGAAATCGCGGAAACCCGCGGCATGGTTGAGGAGCAGAACCTCGACATCAGAACCATCACCATGGGAATTTCCCTCATGGGTTGCGGTGACGAGAACCTCGACCGCATGTGCACGAAGATCTACGACCACGTGACGCACACGGCCGAGCACCTGGTCGAGACCGCCGAGCACCTCGAGCGCGAGTACGGTATCCCCATCGTCAACAAGCGCGTTTCCGTCACCCCGGTGGCGCAGATCGCCGCGTGCTGCAAGGATGAGGACCTCACCCCCATCGCGCACGCCCTCGACCGCGCGGCAGAGACGCTCGGCATCGACTACCTGGGCGGCTTCTCCGCGCTCGTCCAAAAGGGCATCGGCGACGCCGACCGCCGCGTCATCCAGTCCATCCCCCAGGCGCTCGCTACCACCAGCCGCGTCTGCTCCAGCGTCAACGTCGCCAGCCTGCGCGCCGGCATCAACATGGACGCCGTGCTCATGGCAGCGCAGACCATCATCGATGCCGCCAAGCTTACGGCCGATGAGGATTCCGTCGGCGCCTCCAAGTTTGTCTGCTTTGCCAACATGGTCGAGGACTCCCCGTTTATGGCGGGCGCCGTCCACGGCGGCGGCGAGGCCGACGCCGTCATCAACGTAGGCGTCTCGGGCCCCGGCGTGATGGCCGCAGCCCTGGAGAAACTGCCCGATTCCGCATCGATGATGGAAGTCGCCGAGAAGATTAAGCAGACTGCCTTTAAAATCACCCGTGCCGGCGAGCTCATGAGCCGCGAGGCCGCCCATCGTCTGGGTGTCGAGAAGGGCATTGTCGACCTGTCGCTGGCACCTACGCCTGCCATCGGCGACTCCGTTGCGCGCATCCTCGAGATTATCGGCGTGGGCACCTGCGGTGGCCCCGGCACGACCTGCGCGCTCGCCATGCTCAACGATGCCGTCAAGAAGGGCGGCGTCATGGCCAGCTCCAGCGTGGGCGGACTCTCGGGCGCCTTTATCCCCGTGTCCGAGGACGCCGGCATGATCGCCGCCGTCGAGGCCGGCGCGCTTTCGCTCGAGAAGCTCGAGGCCATGACCTGCGTGTGCTCCGTTGGCTTGGACATGATCGCCATCCCCGGCGACACCCCGGTCGAGACCATCGCCGGCATCATCGCCGACGAGATGGCCATCGGCGTCATCAACAACAAGACCACGGCCGTCCGCGTGATCCCTGCCATCGGCAAGGGCGTGGGCGACTGCGTCGAGTACGGCGGCCTGTTCGGCCGTGCACCCATCATGCCGGTGAACCCCAACGCCGGCACCGTGCTCGCCCACCGTGGTGGACGCTTCCCGGCACCGCTGAACTCGCTGAAGAACTAGCTGAGGGGTTCGGGCGAGGAGCCCCGGGGAGGGCAAATATATAAGGTCGCCTGCTCGGACAGTCCTGACTCGCACGGAGAGCACATTAAGTGCTCTCCGGCTCGTGCGGAACCCGCGATCGACCTTATATATTTGCCCTCCCCGGGGCTCCCGCACAACGGGACCTCGGTTGGGTTCTATCCCGGTTGCAGTTGCTTCGCTCCCGCACCACATGGTTGATACGGCGGTTTGGCGTTGGATCGGTTCTTTCTGATATATGCTGGTTGCGGCTCTTCTTTTGGGAGGAGTCGCTTTTTTGTTGCTAGGAGGTTGGCCCGTGGTTGATGGGGATGCTCGCTCTGAGCTGCTTTCCACAGATTGGAACCAGGAATGGATGCGCCTGCAGGCTGGTCGGCGGCGGGCTGATGACTCTTTTGAGTGGGATAAGCGGGCTCGGCATTTTCGGCCGCTTGAGACTGCTCCGTATGCCCGGGACTTTATGAAGCTGTTGGCGTTAAAGCCTGGTGAATCGGTGCTTGATATGGGGTGTGGGGCTGGGTCGATTGCCATTCCGCTTGCTCAGGCTGGGCATCCTGTGATTGCTGCTGACTTTTCCCCTGCTATGTTGGGCACGCTTGATGCTGGCATTGAGTACTATGGACTCGAGGATCGCATTACACCGCTTGAGCTTGCTTGGGATGATGACTGGGATTTGGTTGGACCGGTCACGAAAGCGGTAGATGTTGCCTTTGCCAGTCGTTCTGTCACCACGACCAACCTAAAAGGCGCGCTTGCCAAGCTTGATCGAACGGCTCGTCGGCGTTGTGCTGTTACGATGGTCGCCAACTCCAGCCCACGCTATGACCTGCACCTGATGAACGCCATCGGTGCCTCGGTTACCTGCAGTAATGGCTTTGTGTATGCCTTTAATATCCTCGTTCAGATGGGTGCCCTGCCGCAGGTTACGTACTTTGAATCGCCTCGTCGCGATACCTTCGATAGCCTTGAGGCGGGCGTGGCGGACTTCTCCCGCATGCTCGAGCGCGGTAACGAGGATAAGATCGACCGTCTGCGCGACTACGTTGCTCAGCATATGACTGAAAATCCCCATGCTGGCGAGCCGGGGTCCAAGGGCGTGCCGCAGGGACGCTACATGCTCGACCACGTCCGCAAGGTCCGTTGGGCGTTTATTGCATGGGAGCCGGTCTCTTAGGGCCGTCCATAGACCGCTTTCGGCCGCCGTACACGTCCGCCTGTAACCCGCGCTGTTCTCCCGCTCGGCATCCGCATTCTTTTTGAACTGGGCAAACACGCCCCACACCGCGCCGTTCCTGCGCTATCGTGGGACAGCTCACGTAGATTAAGGCCCCATCGCGGGGCGCCCCATACATAGAAAGCGAGAACCCATGGCACTGACAGGAGCCCAGGTCAAGCAGCTTCGCAGCATGGCCCATCACCTCAACCCCGCCATCATCATCGGCAAGTCCGATATCAACGAGGGCACCGTCGAGCAGACGGTCGCCTACCTGGAGAAGCACGAGCTCGTTAAGTGCTCCGTGCTGGACGGCTCCAGCCTTTCCGCCCGCGAGGCCGCCGAAGAGCTCGCCGATCGCTGCCATGCCGAGGTCGTCCAGGTTATCGGCCGCAAGTTCTCGCTGTATCGCGAGTCCTCGCGCAAGGACATCGAGAAGATTAAGCTCGTCTAAGAGCCGACGATCCGGCGAGCCAGCATACATCAAGCTTGCGAGCGTCCGAGCAATTCGGACGCTCATTTTTTATCGCTCGACGAGCACGCGGTTGAGCCTGCCCTCCACCAAGCGCTCGTACAGACGCCGCGTCTCGGGCTCGGGCACGCCATTGACCTGCTCCCTCAGGTGATGCATATGACCACTGTACAGCTCGACGATATCGCGTCGTCGCCCCGCCGCACCGTAGACGCGCATAGCGCAACGCACCATGTCCTCGCGCGCCGTCTCTTGCCGCAGCCCCGACTCCACCAGCCATACCGCCGACTGCAGGTCGTTTTCTTCTAGAGCGGCATTCGCGCCCCGAATCATGCAGTCGATATACTTCGATTCCATAATGCGCCGCATACGCAAAAAGTAGGTGGGATTACAGCCATTGGGAACATACAACGGGCCGGCGTAGAGCTGCTCGATCTTAAGGCACAGCTCGACCAGATGGGGCCCGCGCGCGCCCGTGCGATTTCCCAAAACTTCGCGGCTTATCTGATCAAATAACCGCACGTCGGTCTTGACGTAATCGCCGTTAAGCCCAATGCACTCGTTTTGAATCAGCACACACGACTTGCCGTCCGGTGTCGGCCCCAAGGCCGAACGCAAGCGCGATATCGTCGAGTACAGATTGTTACGAGCGCTATTGAACTCGGCATGGGGCCACAGCTCCATAGCCAGCGTCTCGCGGTCGACCAGTGTATCCATGCCCAGCGCAAGTCGCTCGGCAAGCGTCGCCGCTTTCTTGCGGCGCCACATCTTATCCGTGATGGGAAACCCGTCGCGCTCGGCGCGAAACGCACCAAACATGCGAATCTCGATATGGTCAATGGTATCAACGGCTTCAACCTCGCCGGCCTGGAACAGGCGCTCGCCCTCCCCTTCCAAATCGTCGCGCAGCGAGTACCGCGACAGCTCGCGCACGGGAAGCTTCTTGCGAATCCTGGTCGCCGGCTCGCCCAGACAATGCATGGCAAGGCGCGCAAAGAGCCGATACGATGGTTCCAGAATCCCCGCGCGATTCATGGACATCCAGGCCGCGAGATCGCTATCTCGCCCCGCGCAAGCCAAATGCAGCGCCACCATCCAGGCTTCTGCACCACCAACCTGCGTCTGGCTTATATCGAGCAACTCCGCTTCCTCGCGTACCGAAACCATCGAGGTGTTACGCAGATACGCCGCACGCTCCAGCAGCAATGCGTTATCGCGCATGTACGCAATCGACTCCTCGGCAAGTTTGAGCACTTGGACCGCACGGAACTTTGCATTAACCGGCCGTCCCTCTGCCAGCGACTGCCAGCCTTCTAGCAACAGGCCAAACAGCTGAATCTGGTTGTCGCGCATGCGCACGGCAAAACGATCGAGCTCGTTGAATGCCGCGTCGTCGGTTACCGGCAAGCCGGAAAGGAGCCGCCGTGCCGCCAACACCATGCGCACCCAGATAGCCATCGCCTTAAGCCCACGTACGTCGAGTGCCTCCCGCACCACCGTCATCTCGTCGTCGCGCTCGTCGGTTCCCGCAAACGACCCGTCAAAGAGCTCCACCAGCATGCTATCGGCCCGTATAACAATCCCCGCGATGTCGAGCTCACAGTCGTAGGCCTTGCTCGTTTTGAGCTGCTGTAGAACGCCGCCGTCATCTCCCCGCTCGGTCAGGCAGCGCTTGACCTCGATATGCGCAGACAACATATCGAGTGCGGTATGGGATGTCTCGATTTCTGGCACGGCCAGGTTCGCAGGAAGCCCAAGCCCGTTGTCCCCATAGCAAACAGCCGTCAGTGTCCGGGCCACCCTCCATGAAACAGGGTCTATTTCACAGGCCGCCCGTTCGCCCCCGTGCTCGATGACCGATGCCATATAGCGAGCGAGCTTTGTATTGGACACGCTGACCGCTGCCAGATATACGCCAAGCGCCTCGGCAGGCGTTGGCTCTGGAGCCGGATCCTCGGCATCGATCGTGCCCAGCGCTGCTCGGCAGATATCGGCCCCGTGCCCCGTCAGAGCCAGATCGACCCCATACTGCCCAGCAAGTTCAAGGACCGCATCACGGTCCAAAAAGGCGTCCGCCAGGCCCATCGCCGCATCGCATCGGCCCGCCTTAAGCAAAATCCGGGCCGCCCTCGGAACAAGTTCGGGGCGAACCTCGGCCACCAACTTACGCAAGCGCAAGCGTCCGTTATCCTCCGTGCCCAGACACGTAAAACTCCGCTCGGCGGGGTCCAAGCCAAAGATCGGGTAGTCGCGTACGAAGTAGGACTGGTCGACCATCGATAGCCTCACCCCGCAAGCCTCGAGTTCTGCGATATTGCCCTCGCCCATCAAAATCATGAGACATGCCACGCAAAACAGTGCATTATTGTCGAGCGAAGCCAGGTCGACAAGTGCCGCGCCATATACGTTGACAATCTCGTTTTCGAGCAGACCGGCTACGTCGCCTTGGCCATACAGACCCGTCTGCAATGCCGAAACGAGCTCGGGCACGCCCTGCGTGAGCTGATAAAAGTCGAGCGATGTGCTGATCGAAAACGCCGATGCCCACGCCGAATACTCATAGGCATGCACCTTGAGCATCTGCGCATTGATCTTAACCGAATCGCCCAGCCCATGAATCAGTTGACGATTTGAAGGACGGCAGGAGATAAAGACCCCCACCCCCATAGCGCGCAGGCCGCGAATCCTGTCGATGAGGTCTTCGGTATCGCGCTGATCGAGGTTTGGCACATTATCAATCGCGATAAGGGAGTGCGGTTTGTCTTTGAGTTCTTCGGTAACCACCTCGAGCTGCATAAACACCTCGCGCCCAGTGGCGCGATCGGCCTCGATAATCCGCACGGGGCCTCGCGTCGGGTCGCATTTAACCTCATGGGTGTACTGCAGCAACACCGAGGTCTTCCCAAACCCGTCGGGCGCATAAAGAACCACGATGCCGGCCTTTCGGCCCTTGGCGAGAAGCTCATTCATCAAGCGTTCGCGTCGCACCATATAGCCACCGCCCAGCGGCATCAGCTCGAGGTCGTCCATACTGCCCAAATCGTTTACCATGCCCGCTCCTCAACTCGACCGTATGGACACTGTAACCGCAAGACCATACAAGCCGCGCTATGAATAGAGCGACCTTGTGTTTTAGGTTGTCTTTTGGTACGCAAGCGGCAAGTTTTTGTACAGCGAGGGCCGATTGTTATTAATCCCCCGACTAATCGGTCTTTAAGCAGGTAAATGGCTTGTCAGCTTGTCCCATCTAAGCGGCAGTGTAACGCAAATGAACAAGGTTCAGCCATGTCATTCAACTCGCCTAGCACCCGCTACCGTCTACGACCTTTTAGTGGCATTTTTGCATAGAATCTGGTATGGAATGAATCAAACTGTTTGACATCCGGCATTCGCCAAGCTTGCGGCAAGATTTTGGTCAAGCGGGCGGAAAGGGATAACAAAAGGCTCTGTTAGACCAAGGTTGACACGATCGGCTGTTCGTCGAA